>JACPYM010000016.1 GCA_016196035.1 Acidobacteriota bacterium
TCAACCCACGCGACGGTTTGTGGGTGTGGATGAAAATCAACTCCGAGGTAATATTCACTCACGGTTTCTCCTTCAAAGAACGACTCTGACTGGTCAAACTCATTGTAGTTCGACGCGGGAGAAACCGTCTTTATGACATCAAACAGAAACGGCCAACAGCATAAACATTCCGTCTGTTTCGTAATCTCAAAAAAGCTTTCACTGAAAGCTCAGTCCTTGTCTTTGCAAGCCATCAATTCCTTTAACGGCCATCCCGAGATACCCCGTCAACGTGCTGCGGCTGAATTGAAATGCGAACTCATCACTAACCTCACCGGTCAGCAACATACGCCAAAACGCCCGCGTCAGTTTGGGTACCGAGCCGCGCAACTCCGCAACGCGCAAACCGTTATCAGCGCACATGCCGCGCAACTCCGCCGGTTTGATGAAGCAGCGCAATTGATGCAAACGCGGCGGCGTATTTTTGACGAACCATTCGACGCCTTTGATGGCGACGAGCCAGGCAATCGGGTTGCGATTGAAGGTGGCGAAGAAAAACAATCCGCCCGGTTGCAACACGCGCGCGCATTCGGCAATCACACGGCGCGGATCATCTACGTGCTCGAGGAAATCCATCGCACAGACGGCTTGGAAAGAAGCGGCGGCATACGGCAAAGCATAAGCATCGCCCGTTTCATAATGCACGCGGCCCGTGACATCGTGCGCCCGCGCAACCATCAGGCTCTCGGCGGAAGCATCCAGGCCCGTCACAGCAACGCCGCGTTGGGCCAGGTAATTCGCCAAAAAGCCCGCCCCGCAACCGACGTCCAACACCTTCACCCTGTCCATTGGAAAAGCGCGGCCCAACTCAGCGGCAATCCACGGATTGCGCATACGCGATTCCGCGCGCAGCAACGCGACGGGATCGTCTTGCGCGCTATACCAGCGCTCGCCTAAGGCGTGATAGAGGTCGTTGTTGACTTGGCCTGCTGGGCCGGGCGTGAGGGCCATAATAAATTCCAGTACAGCAATTGAAAGAGGCCGAAGCCAAAGGTAAGCAATGTATTCCCCAACAGAAATGAACGTTCAAATCCTGTGTAGGTAAAAAAGGAAAGCGCTTGCCCATGCCAAACCGGCCAAAGCAACCCGGCACTGAGCAAAATCAGCGGGTGCAACATAAACATCAACGCGTGCACCCACTGCTCCGACGCCTTGCAAACCTGACAATGGATGGCTTCATCTTTGGTGACGAACAGGCAGGAAAAAAGGCTCAGACCCGTATAAGCGCAAACGGTTACCGTGGTCGGCACGACCAAAAATACCCAGCCAAAACAAAACAACACCGTCAGCGTATCCAACGGATGCCCGATGCGCTCCCAGCGCGGCAGCGAACGCTGGCGGTGAAAATAAAGCTCATCCACCGCCATGCAAAGCGACTGCAAAAGAAAGGGGAGGAACAGCCAGCGCGCAGAAATCGTAATTGGCATGTAAATCAACAGCAAACCTGAAAGCCTGGGTACGCACGCATCCTTGCGTGCGTACCCAGGCTAAAGCTTCCTGAACAACGCCCCGGCAATCGTCAATCCCGGCCCAAACGCCAGGCTCCCGACCAGCGTGCCGGGTTTGATTTCCGGCGTTTGCAACATCCGCCCCCAGACGTGCGGCAGTGTGGCCGATGACATATTGCCGTGCTCAAACAGCAAGGCCCGGCTGATGGCGACTTGATCTTCGCGCAAGCCCAGCAGCGTTTGCACGGAATCAATAATGCGCGGCCCACCCGGATGCACGGCAAAACAGGCGCGGTCACGCGCGGTTTCGTAACATTCGCCCGCCTGGACAAAAAGCCGTTGCAAGTAGCCGGGCAAGGCGGCGGCGATTTTTTCGGGCACTTCGCGCGCCAGCGTCATGCGAAAGCCCCATTCCGACGGCACCCAGGTCATATCGGCCAGCGTGTTCGGCACGACTTCTTCGCGCACGGCCAGGACTTCAAACCCGGCGGGCGGCGGCGCTTCCTGCAAAGTCAGCGCGTAACGGATGTGGCCGTCGGCAAACAGGCTTTGCACGACCAATTGTTCGGGCCGGTGATCGCGCGGATTGAAATGCAGCGTGCACAATTCGGTGTGCACAATCTCGGCGCGCCCGGTTTGCGGCAGATGCCCGTTGTCGCTTTGCGGATTGAGCAGCAGCCCGCGCGCCACCCGCAAAGCGGGCACGGCGGCATAACAACCCATGTGATAGACCTGAGTCGCACGCGTTTGCGTGTGCCATTCCTTGGCGTCGAGCAAGCGTTGGATGGCGCTCGGCGAGGCGTAGCCAGTACAGGTGACGTGCAACAGATCGGCAGGCGCGTCGGTTTCATCAGCAAAGAAATCACCGAGCGCGCGGTTGGCCATCTCAGCGAAATACTGATTGCGCGCATCCAGGCCGCGGCCTTCGGCGCTCTCGTGCAGGTTGAAAATCTGCATGCGCGACCAGTCCTGATGCAAAAAATCTTCGAGTTCCGAATAGCGCTTGCCAATGCTCGTGGGCGAACAGCCATAACGTCTGACCAGCCGCTCCATGCGTGTGAGCCATTCCTGTTCCATCGGGGAATGTCCATTGGCGCCATTGGCGGTAGCCTCGGCCCGCGCGTGGGCTGCTGCCAGCCAGCCAAACGCGTAATCCTGTGCGCGTTGGTAACGGGGCAGGATAACCTTGAAATCAGCGAGGTAAGTGCGATGGTTCATAGGAGTGCAGCGATCTTAGGTCCCGACCGTGAGGGAGTGCGGGCGGGTGAGGCCAACTCTCGCTTGCGTTCAGGAGTTATTATTTTGGGTAAAAAGATGCGCCAGGAGCGCGGACGTCTCGCCCGCATTCTGTTGAAACGCGTAGCTTCTTTATTCGAGCTTGGACAATCAACCGACACAGAAGTATGGAAGCTGCGTGGCTTCCATTCACTATGAAGACGGAACGTCCGAACTCCAAGCAACGAAGCGTTATGCCCGCTTGCGCAATTCGCTCCGCAAATTGCCGCGCGCGACCTCAATCACGATTTCGGCATTGGTCACGCGTTGAAAATTATCAAAGGCCGCTTGTTCGACCGCCGCCACCAGATTGGCGTGCAACCCGCGCGCGCCGGTGCCGCGTTTGAGGCTGCGTTCGATGATGAAATCCAGCGCGCCGTCCGTCACATTCAAGTGCAATCCTTCGAGTTGGAATTCGCGCACGAATTGCGGCAGCACGTTGTCGTGCAAAATCTGCTTGAGCGTCGCCGCCGACAAGGACTGGAACCGCACGATGCGCGCAAAGCGGCCCATCAGTTCGGGCAAAAACCCATAGCGTTGAAAACCTTCAATCTCTTCCAAGACCGGCGACCCGGCCTCGGCATTGTTAGCCTTGTCCTTAAAGCCAATGGATTTGCTGGTCGCCTTGAGCACATCATCCATCCCGGAAAACGTCCCGCAGGCGATAAACGGAATATCCAGTGTCGAGAGCGGCGCGCGTTGCCCATAAGCCGAAGCGCCGAAATCCATCGGCACCATGACGTCTTTGCCTTCCAGCATTTTCAGCAATTCGCGTTGCACGCCATAACCCGAGACATCTTTGGTCGTGCCTTCGCCGGCGAAGCGCGCATTGCTGGTGGACGAGGCCAGCTTGTCGAATTCGTCCAGGCAAATCACGCCGCACTGGGCCAGCAGCAAATCGCCTTCGGCGGCATAAACCAGCCGCGTCAGAATCGTATGCACGTCATCGCCGACATAACCGCTCTCGGTGAAACTGGTCACGTCCACGATCAGCGTGGGCAGATGGAAGAGTTGTTGAAAGAGCGATTCGATCAAAAAGGTCTTGCCGCTGCCGGTCGGCCCGACCAGCAAGGTGTTTTGCTTGGGCGGCAACAGGCGGCGCGTTTCGCCGTCCACATGCAAGCGTTTCAAACGGCGCACATGGCGATAGGCCAGCAACGAAAGCGCGCGGCGTGGTTCATCCTGCCCTTTGTAGCCCAACTGCTCCAGCCGCGCAAAAATGTCGGGTGGCGGAATCAGCGGCAAGGCTCGCACAAACTCGCGCAACCCGTCGCGCTCCTGCCGCGACGGCGCGCGCTCCGGTTCCAAAAAATCATCGTCATCGAAGGGAAAGTTCACAGCTACCTCCTAGACTTCAGACTTCAGACCTCAGAGTTTGGAACTCAGAGCTTGGAACTTAGGACTCAGACTGTGGACTTAGTATCTAACGGCTTGCCCATAACCTGGCGCCGAAAAGGTCTGAAGTCTGATGTCTGAAGTCGGGTGTCGGATGTTTAAGGGTGGCATATCATCTACTTTCGCACGCTGGCGCGCAAATCCTTTTCCGCGCCGTGTTGCGCATGGCAACTGACGCAACGCGCCTTGCCCGCCAGCAACGGCTGCGTCTCGGCCAGCCGCGCCAGCGCCGTGGCAAACGCCGGTTGCAGGCTGTGGCACTGCGCGCAAGCTTCGCGCACGTGCTGTTTCAAGGCCGCGTCTGCGGCGCCGCCCAAATGACAATCCGCACATTGCGTGCGGCCCTGTGCCCGGCCTTGGCCGTGCAGCAGGTGGAATTGCGCGCGCAAGTTGTACTCGACGGTGCGGCCCGGCAAGCCATGCTGTTGCCAGGCCGTTTGCGACACGCCATCCCACAACCACAACCCATTCTTAACCGGATAAGCAACGGCGGGCCCGTGCAATGTGTGCTGGCCGTTTTGAGTCTGCGCGAACGGCTCCGTTTGGTGGCAGTTGGTGCAAACCGTGTTGGAGACCAAGGCTGGTTTGAAATTCGTCCCGCGATGTTCGGCGTGGCAAGCGCGGCAGGTCAGCCCCAGGTTCAGATGCGTTTGCCCCAACGCCGTCTGAAAGGTCGGGGTCGTGTGACAAGCCGCGCACTGTTGCGCCGACGTGCCGGTCAGGGTGTGACAAGCGCTGCACGCACCGCTGGTCTGGTTGGCAATGGTGCTGGCCGCGGGCAGCGTCTTGGCCTGATGTGCCGCCGACAACAGCCCCGGCGAAGAGACCTGCGGGAAGGCCCACGCCGCCGCCACCACAAACAACATCAGCAACAAGGCCCCGCCCGCCAGCGCCTGCGCGCGCCTGCGCCGTAATTCGCTGCCGTCCTGTTCGACCGCAGGCCGCGCCTGAACAGCCTGCAATGGTTGACGCGGCATCCCGCCTGCCTCCGCGCTTTGCAGCCGTCGTTCCCAATATCTTTCCAAGACACGTTCATCCGCTGGGGTGCCCGCGAAAAGCGGCGGCTCGGGCGCTTCCGGCTCAGCCAAGTCCAGTGCAAATTCCACCGTGATTTGCAGCGTTGCCTCCTGCACGGCCAGACGCAGCCGGTAAGGCCCGATCCGCAGGATGTCGCCAGTGCTCAAGGGCGCTTGTTGCACGGCGGCATTGTTCAACAGCACGACGCCGTTCGGCGCTTCGACGAGGGCGGTGAGCCAGAACGCGCCGTCGTGCCACTTGATGCCCGCGTGCGCCGCCGCCACGCGCGGATGCGGCAACTGCACTTCGCTGGCGTGGGCGCGGCCCAGCAACAGGCTCTCGCTCACCAGCGCACTGGCGTCGGCATTTTGATCGGTACGAATGAGGCGAAACGTCTGCATAACAACTCAACGCCAACTGAAATAGACGACTTGCCAAAGATGCAAGAGCAAGAGCGCCAGCAGCAACACGGCGCTCAACACGTGCGGCCAAACCCAAGCGCGCAACAAGCGTTGTCCGGCGATCAACCGGTTGAGTTGCCGCAACTGCCCGGCGTCGGCGTCGGCGGCGGCCAACAAGGCCGTGCGGCGCGCCAGCAAATCTGCCAGCAGCCAGGGCTGCGCTTCGTGTTTGGTCAGCCAGCGCGGCACCAGCACATTCAGCAATTGCCCCAGCACGCCGGTCAAGCAAGTCAGGCTCAAAGCCAGCGCCAGCCCTTTGGTCAAGGGCGTCGGCTGGGCCGTCTGTCCAGCCAGCGCGCCATGCCAGACAAACAACAGCAGCGTGCCTAAGCCAACGTAACTATGCGCCAGCAGCCAATACCGCAACGGCCCCCAACGAGCCGTCCGCGCGCGTTTGCGGGCGGCGTACAAGCCCGTGGCACACAGCCCCAGCGTTCCCGGCAAGGCGCTGAACCAGGCCCACGCGCGCGTGCCGCCATACTCCCAACCCAACAGCGGCGGCGCAAAGGCCAGCAGGAACAGGAACAGAATGCCGGCGCTGCCCGCCAGATGAATTGCATTGACCACGGGCTGCGCGTGCCAGCGTTCAAGCAGTTGCAGCGTCTTGCCCTCGCGCTTGCGATACAACCGCGCCAGCCGCGCGCCTTTGATGTGGTGTAGCTCGGCAAATTCCTCATCCGGCACGACGCGCCGCAAGGCGCCCGTGGGACAATTCTCTTCGCACCCGTGCACGTGCGGTTTGCTGACGTCAGCGTTGCAGGCCGCGCCCACGCATAAATCGCATTTCACGGCCACCTGCGCGACCGGCAGCGCTGCGGCTTCCCCGTTCGTGGTCGCGGCGTCCGGCCCGGCGCGCGCCACCAGTGTGATGGCGTCAAACGGGCATAAGGCCGCGCAATCGCCGCAACCGATACAGGTTTGCGCATTGATGTCCACGCGGCCATCGGGCAGGACTTGGATCGCGTTGACGGGGCAACCGGTCAAACAATCCGGCTGGCGGCAATGCTGGCAAACCGACGGCACCAGCAACGGTTGCAACCGGGGCCGTAACGGCGGCGGCCAGGCGGCGGGCGGCGTCAACGTTAAGGGGCGCGTCAAACTGAAGCCTTTTAACGACAGCCGCGACTGCCCGTGCAAATCCTGGCAGGCCGCCGCGCAATTGCCGCAGCGAATGCAGGTGCGCGCATCAATCGCCAGCAAATTTGAGGTCGCGGCGACCCCGCTGCGGATCAAGCTGTTTTGCGCGGCGGCAATCGGCAGCGGCTGGCGCTGATAGGCCTGCGCCGCGTCGGGGGCCAGTTTTTTCAGGGCGGTGTTGAGGTCTTCGCTCAACGCCTCGGTTTCACGCAGCAGGGTCACCGAAATTTCCAGCACCTCGGCGCGCGTCAATAAGGTGGCGGTTTGCGGCCACGGCAACTCGCTGGCTACGCCCTCCAAACCCAGGCAATGCCCCGCGCCCAGATAATCTTCGTGCGCCAGCACGGCCCAATCCGTCGCGTCGCCCTCGTGCCTTTGCGCTTCGCTGGCCTTGCTCAACTTCAGCCAGCCGGTTTTCAGCACAAAGAGCCGCCGGATTGATTCGCCTTCTTGAAACAGCACGTGCCCCGGCTCATACACGCGATACTGCGAAATGGTGGAAAGCTTGTTCAGGGCTTCGGCATCGAGCCGCGTCGCCACACCCAGATCTTGCAAAAACAGGGCGCGGCTGTTGCGGCGATAGGTTTTATCGAGCACCGCCGCGAACTGCGGCAGCTTGCGCAAGAGCGGCAGGGCCTGACGCTGCACTTCCAACACGCTGACCGGCGCCTCCGGCGGCGCGCACACGGTCGAAGAGCGCGGCAGATTGGCCAGCACCGACATTTCGCCAAAGAGTGCACCCGGTTGTAATTCGCCGACCTTGGCATAGCCGCGTTTGACGAACACATCCGCCGCCCCTTCGACCACAAAATAAAAGCAGTCGCCGCCCCATTCGCCCTCACGCACGATCTCTTCGCCCGGCTCATAGGTCAGCAGGCGCAGATGTGGCGCAAGCGTGTGCCCGGCGTATGCGTGACCTTCCAACAGCGCCTGCAATTCGGCCTCGGGCAGCCCGTGCGCCGGCGTCTGGCCCGACAAATCGGCCAGCGCGGCAGTCTTTGCTATGGCAGCCAGCATGGCGGCGGGCGCGCGGTTTTCTTGCGGCATAGACTCCGGTTGTGTGGGGGTTAGTTTCGTGACTTGGGAGAAGCTCTCTTTCGGTGACGCCTTTTTACTGTATCGCGCGTGGCTTGCCAAGCAGGCGGGCTTTATTTTTCGGCCAAGCTACAGCCCTTGCCCTCTTAGATCGGTTTGCAACTGCGTATACGGGAACTGCACGCTGGGACAGTACCGCGCGCGTCAGCAAGCGGGGCCGGCACGCCAGTACCAATCCGCCAGACTTGACGCGCCGCTTGCTGACGCGCGCGGTACTGTCCCAAGACCTCAAACGATCTAGGTTGCGACTTGCACGCCGCGTCACTACAATGCGCCCGCAACTCCAACTTCCTTTACCAAGATTTGCTGAACAGGGTCACCCTTTATGAAATCAAACGCCAAACGTTTTTTTGTCGCGCTCTTTACGCTGAGTTTCGTCGCGCTCTTGTCGTGGCAACGCCACCCTGCCGCTGCGGCTTCAACGAATTCAGCCAAAACCGCCGTCGGCAAACGTCTGCAAGGCGCGCCGACCTTTAACAAAGAGGTCGTGCGCCTCTTTCAAAAGAACTGCCAAAGCTGCCACCACCCCGGCGACATCGCGCCGTTCTCGCTGATGAGTTACAAAGAGGCGCGCCCCTGGGCCGTCTCGATCCGCGAACAGGTCGTGCTGAAAAACATGCCGCCGTGGAAACCGCAGCCTGGTTGCGGCGATTTCAAAGACCAGCGCGCGCTGACGCCGGACGAGATCAACACCCTCGCCGCCTGGGTGGACGCGGGCGCGCCCGAAGGCAACGCGGCGGACTTGCCGAAGGCGCAGGAATTCCCCGACGGCTGGGCACTGGGCGCGCCTGATTTCATCGCCACACCCGCCGAGAGCTTCACGCCGCCGCAGGGCAAGGACACCTATCGCTGCTTCGTCGTGCCGACCGCGCAATTGCGCGGCGACCGCTGGTTGCAGGGCCTGGACGTGCGGCCCGGCAACAGCAAGATCGTGCATCACGTGATCGCCTATGCCGACCCGCTCGGCAAATCCATCGAGTTGGACGCGAAGGAAGCCGGCCCCGGCTACACCTGTTTTGGCGGGCCGGGCTTCGACATTTCGCTGGGCATCAATGAAATTCTGGCGGGCAATTCGCCGATGCTGGGCGGCTGGGCGCCCGGCTCGCGCGGCTATTTCGCGCCCGAAGGCAATGGCGTCAAATTGCCCAGCAATCCCAACGCGCGCGTCGTGCTGCAAGTGCACTACCATCCAACCGGCCAGCCCGAAACCGACCGCACCTCGGTGGGTTTTTACTTCGCGCAAAAGCCCGTCAGCAAGGCGATGCTGCCGTTGCCGCTGGTCAATCAAACCTTTGTCATCCCGGCGGGCGCAAAAGCCCAGCAGGTCACCGCGCGTTTCACCGCGACTGGTTTCGCAGGCAAGATTCTGGGCATCACGCCGCACATGCATTTGCTGGGCAAGCAAATCAAAGTCGAGATGACGCAACCCGGCCAGCCGACGCAGTGTCTGGTCAACATTCCCAACTGGAATTTCAACTGGCAGGGTTCATATCTTTACCAGAACGCGATTCCATTCGCGGCGAATACACGTGTGGATTTGAGTTGCGTCTTCGACAATTCGACCGACAATCCGTTCCAGCCCAACAACCCGCCCAAGGCCGTCAAATGGGGCGAAGAGACGACCGACGAAATGGCGCTGGCCTTTATCGCCTTCACGCTGGACGCGCTGACCTTGCCATCGTCGTCGCCGCAACTGACCGATGTGGCGGCTGACGACAAAGGCAATCTCGTCGTCAACGGCGCGGGTTTCCTGGCGGGCGCGGACATCGAAGTCAACGGCCAGCGCCTGTCGGACACCCAAGCCGACGCGAGCGGCAAAGTGTTTTCCGGCAATCAATGGAAGGTCTTCGCCGCGCCGGGCCAGAGCGTCAACGTCACCGTCATCAATCCTGACGGCGTGCGCACGGCCACGCGCAGCTTCACCCGCAACGCGACGGCGCGCACAGTGGCCGCAGTCTCGGCAGCTAGTTACGTCGCCGGCGCTGTCGCTCCTGAAAGCATCGTCGCGGCCTTTGGCGAATATCTTGCGAGCAACACGGCGGCGGCCACCAGCACGCCACTGCCCACCGAACTCGCAGGCACTTCGGTGCGTGTCAACGGCATCCTCGCGCCGCTCTTTTTTGTCTCGCGCCAACAACTCAACTTCCTGCTCCCGGCAGGCGTGAGTTCCGGCAACGCCATCATCGAAATCGTCACCAGCGACGGCCAGCTTTCGCGCAATACGCTGGCGATCAACGGCATCGCGCCGAGCCTGTTCACTGCCAACGCTTCGGGCACCGGCGTCCCCGTCGGCGTCGTCTCGCCGGACGGCATCAACTTTTATCCGATCAGCAATGCGGATGGTTCACCCATCGCGCTCAATGGCGGCGAATACCTCGTGCTCTTCGGCACGGGCTTCCGACGCGCGGCGACCGAGACTGTCGAGATCACCATCGGCGGGCGCAAAGTACCCGCGATTTATACTGGCGCACAGGGCGGCCTCGTCGGCGTGGATCAGCTCAACACCGAATTACCCAAGGACGTTTCGGGCCTGGTGGATTTGGTGCTGACGGTGAATGGGCGGCAGGCGAATGTGGTGAAGGTGCGGCTGAAATAATCGTTGCGCGACATTGCAATCACCAGCGTGGAAGGGGTTGGGCGTGGCGCTCAACCCCTTTTTGCTTGTACGCCGATTGGGTATGATGACCGCGTCTGGCCGGAGGAAAACGCGATGACTCCAAAAGTACAAATGATCCTGGCTGAATTGAAGCAGCGCCTGACCGCCATTTATGGCGATCGGCTGGTCAAATTGGTGTTATTCGGTTCGCAGGCGCGCGGTGATGCGACGGCGGAATCGGATATTGACACGCTGCTGGTATTGCGCGGGCCAGTAGATGCGGGCGAAGAGTTGGAACGCACCAGTGTGTGTGTGGCGGATTTATCGCTGGCAAACGATGTCGTGGTTTCGCGCACCTTCGCCACCGAGCAAAGCTTTCAACACGAGCGCAGCCCGTTGCTGTTGAACATCCGCCGCGAAGGAGTAAGCGTATGACTATGGCGGTGAGTGTCTTGGCAGGCGTGCCATAACACTGCCACCATTCATTGACGTGTATTTCAGCCCAGCCGGAAACTGAATGAACCCTCGGAACCAAATCAAAGAATTGACAGCCGCATATTGGCTCGGCTGTCTCACAGTTTTAATCCAGACGTATCTGGCAGCGCGATACGTGCCCTACAACGCTTTACCAGATGAAGCAAAGGATTCCTTAGCAGCTCGGTTATTGCGAGATGACGGGCAAGCCGCAGCGCTCATTGCTGCGGGTGTAGCCCTGCTGGCTTTGAGTTTGGCAAAGCGTGGAATCAAGTGGAAGGCAAGTTGGAAATTGCGCTGGCTTCTGCCCTGGATTGCTGCGAATGGTTGGGCGCTTGTTTTTTTGAAGACTGTTGAAACTTATGTGAACTCACAGAGCCTAACACTTACGCCGCTTTTGACTGCAATTCATCCAACATTAGATATCAACTTTGTTTGCGCCGTCGTGTTGCAAGGGCACGCAATAAGTACATTGTTGTTTCTTGGCCTGCAATATATCTGCCTGGTGTTGGTGAAAGCGTTTTACCAGCCTGTTGCTGAACCACTGGAACAAGCTGAAATTCTAAAGACGGGGCGCACATCAGAGCCGCTTGACCAATAACCCCACCTGCTCGTATTTCACGTTGGAACAAATCGTAGGGATTGGGCGTCTGCTCAATCCCTTTTTCTTTGCGCCAACGATTTGTGGCGAAACACCAGGTCAAGGATAATCGCTGCCGCCGCGTACCTTTTGAATTGAGGAGCACCAATGTCCGAGCAAACTGCACTCGCCCCCAATCTCGCTGATGCCGTCGAATTTGCCGAAAACCCTGAACCGCGCTGTCCATGCGTGTTGCTGGTGGATACCTCCGGCTCAATGCAGGGCGCGGCCATCGCCGCTTTGAACGATGGCCTGCGCGCCTTCAAAAACGATTTGATGAAAGACACGCTGGCTTCGCGCCGCGTCGAAGTCGCCATCGTCACCTTCAGCAGCGACGTGCAGATCGTGCAGGATTTCGTCACCGCCGATCAGTTTGAACCACCGACGTTGCACGCCGAAGGCGCGACGCTGATGGGCAGCGCGATTCATCAGGCGCTCGATTTGCTGGCCGCGCGCAAGGCGCAATACCGCGCGAGCGGCGTGGCCTATTACCGCCCCTGGGTTTTTCTGATCACCGATGGCGAACCGCAGGGCGAACCAGAAGACGTGATTTTGCAAGCCTCACAACGCATCCGCGATGACGAACAAAACAAGCGCGTGGCTTTCTTTGCCGTCGGCATCGAAGAAGCCAATCTGGAGCGCCTGCGCCAACTCACCGTGCGCACGCCGGTGCGGCTGATCGGCTTAAATTTCGTAGAGATGTTTGTCTGGCTCTCGCGCAGCACGCAGGCTGTCTCGCATTCGCGCGTGGATGAACAGGTCGCGCTGCCACCACCCGGCTGGGGGACGGTATGAAAGAAAACTGGCGCGTCATCGGCGCTTCGGTGCAAGGCGTCAGCCACATCAAGAGCGGGCAACCCTGTCAGGATGCGCACGCCTGGGCGGTGTTGCCGAATGGCACGCTCATCGCTGCTGTGGCGGATGGTGCGGGTTCGGCGGCGCTGGCCGAAGTCGGCGCGCAACTGGCGGCGCAAACGACGGTGAATTTCCTGCGGCAGCAACTCATCGAAACCGAATTGCCTGGCGACGACGCAGCCTGGCAGACGCTGTTGTTTGAAGCCTTGAAAGCCGCGCGGCACCGATTGGAAGATGAAGCGCAAACGCGCGGTTGTGCCTTGCGCGATTTGGCAACGACGTTGATCGCCGTCGTGGCGACCGCCGGACTGGCCGCCGCCGCGCACGTCGGCGATGGCGCGGCGGTGTTGCATACGGCGGACGAGTTGTTGCTGCTGGCCGCGCCTCAGATGAGCGAATACGTCAACGAGACGACCTTTCTGGTTTCCGCCGATTATTTGCAGGCCGCGCAATTCAGTTGCTGGCACGGATGCGCGCAGCAATTGGCGCTGTTCACCGACGGCTTGCAACGACTGGCCTTGCAAATGCCGCTGCAACGCCCACACGCGCCGTTCTTTGCGCCGCTGTTTCAGTTTGCGGCCAATGCGGGCGCAGAGGCCGAAGCGCAATTGGCCGCGTTCTTGCAATCGCCGCGCATTGCCGAACGGGCGGATGACGATTTGACACTGGTGTTGGCGGCGCGTAGCGCCTCCGGTACAGTACGGGGAGCGTGAGCGACCTGAGCCTCGGCGCTAAGACGGCTTGGCGCTTCCTGATTGTATTGCCTGCCGAGGCTCAGGTCGCTCACGCTCCCCGTACTGTATTTTCGCGCTGACGCGCGGATTGGCTGATCGAGATTGTACGATGTTCCTGCGGCGCGAAAGCACTCAAGCGATCCTCAACCTGGCCGATGGCGCGCTGCTCGGCACGGGCGGCGAGGCGCGTATTTACAGCGTGCCGCACGAGCCTGACCTGGTCGCCAAAATCTATCATCAACCCGACGAGCGTTATGTGCACAAGCTGGCCGCGATGCTCGCCCATCCGCCGCAAGACCCGGCCAAAGCTCAGGGACATACCTCTATCGTCTGGCCGACCGAGTTGCTGCGCTCGCTGGATGCTAAAAACCAAGTCTGCGGCTTTCTGATGGAGCGCGTGCATCGGATGCGCTGCGTGATTGATGTTTATCATCCGGGCACGCGGCGGCGGCAGGCTCCGTTGTTCAATTACTCATACCTGCATCGCACGGCACGCAATCTGGCGGCGGCGGTGGGCGCGTTGCACGCGGGCGGTTATGTCATCGGCGATGTCAACGAATCGAATGTGCTGGTGTCAGAAACGGCGCTGGTAACGCTGGTGGATACCGATTCGTTTCAGGTGCGCGATCCGCAGACCGGCGTCGCCTATCGCAGCCCCGTCGGCAAGGCCGAATTTACGCCGCCGGAATTGCAGGGCAAGGTTTTCGCCGAGATTGACCGCCAGCCTGAACACGATCTTTTCGGGCTGGCGGTGTTGCTCTTTCAACTGTTGATGGAAGGCACACATCCGTTTGCCGGGGTTTATACGGGCGCGGGCGAACCGCCGCCGATTGAAGCGCGCATCCTGGCCGGACATTTCCCCTACGGCGCGGGCAAGGGCGCGCCGTATCGTCCGATGCCCGCCGCGCCGCCGCTGGGGATGTTGACGCCGCAACTGCGGCAGTTGTTCATCCGCTGTTTTATCGAAGGCTTTCGCAATCCAAAGGCGCGGCCCAGTGCGCACCTTTGGCAGGAAGCGTTGAAAGAGGCTGAAACGGCGTTGCGCCCTTGCGCGGCTAACAGCCAGCATCTTTTCGGCCAGCATTTGCTTGAATGCCCTTGGTGCAAACGCACGCGGCAACTGGGCGGACGCGATCCTTTCCCTTCATTGGTGGCGATCAAACAGGGGCAGCATTTGCAGCGGCTGCCGCGCAAGGCGAAGCGCGTGATTCATCCGACCTTTGCCACGCAACGCGCGCTGACGACACGCGCGAATTGGGCATCGCAACAGGCCAGCGTGCCTGCTTATACGCCCGTGTTGGGGCTGCTCAATCCGCCGCCCGCGACGCCCGCGACAACACTGTTCAGCAAGCTTTGGGATACGACGCGCTTTGTACTGACGGGTTTTATGATGGTGCTGATGCTGCAAAGTTTTTGCGCGCCGGGCATGAAAGAGTTGAGCTATGTCGCGCAACGCGGCGCGCCGCCACCCCCGCCGCATGTGCCCTTCATCCGTCCGCAAAAAGTGTTGAGCGGGCACAGCGACCGCATCTATGCGCTGACGGTTGCGCCCGACAATCAAGTCATCGCCACCGGCAGCGCCGACCGCACCGTCAAATTGTGGGACGCAACCAGCGGCGACTTGAAACAGACGCTGACCGGGTCGCACGATGATCTGGCGGCGCTGGCGTTTTCACCGGATGGCAAATTGATTGCGGGTGGCACGAGTGATGCAGCGATTTATGTGTGGGGCACTGAGAGCGGGCAGGTGAAACGCACGCTGAATCGTCATCAGACCATCGTGACCGCGCTGGTTTTTTCACCGGATGGACAGACGCTGGTTTCGTGCGGACGGGATCAACTCATCGTGCAATGGGATGTGCGGACGGGGCGGCCCATACGCGAACTCACTTGGGCTTCGCGCTGGATGTCCACGGTGATGTTCACGCCGGACGGCAAGCAGGTGCTGGCGGGCGATGAATACGGCGCAGTGATTGGCTTCGATGCGCAAAGCGGCGCGGTTACGCAAAGCTTCGTGCGGCACGAACAGGTCGAACCGCCGACCGACCGCATCCGCGCGCTGGCTCTGTCGCCGGAGGGCCAACGCGTGGCCTTTGCCTTTCTGGGGCGCAAAGTCGAAATCTGGGAGTTGGCGACCAAGAAGCTTTTGCAAACCTTGAGCGACAGCGCGGGCATCACCGATACCGTCGCCTTCGCGCCTGCCGGCCAACAAATACTCACCGGCAATCACAACGGCACCTTCAATCTGTGGGACTTGAAAACAGGCGCGAGCATACGCGCGTGGCAATCGCATACCTCGGCGGTGACGCGGCTGGCCTTCGCGCCCAACGGCAAAATGATTCTCAGCACGGCGGACGGGTCCCCCTATACAGTCAACGTGTTTGAATAGAGGGTAGTGGATCAATGGGGAGAGAGATTACGGAACAGACGGAATGAACGGAACAGACGGAACGGTAATAGCCAAGCCAGTTCTGTGTGTTCCGTTATTTCTGTTTGTTCCGTAATCTCTCTTTTGTCTCTCCTGCTTGAGCCACTACCTGAATAGGCTTCTTGTGACGGCCTTCAACACGGTGCTAATATCCCGCTTCCCTTCCCCAATCCCAATTTCAACGAAGGAGTACGAAGCCGCAATGGCTGAAGAGAATCAGAGCGGATTCAAAGTCACCGACCGTCGGTTGTTTAACACCGACGGTTCCCTGCGCGAGGACGCGGTCATCGAAGAAGAGACCCCGGCGCCCGCCCCAACACCGGCTCCCGCGCCAACCCCAGCGCCCGCGCCCGCACCGGCGGCCAAAACATTCAGCGCCGCTGAAATCACAGGCGCCTTTTCGTCTGCGCCGCCGCCTCCGCCCACGCCGCCGCCCATGACGCCTCGCGCTGCGCCGCCGCCGGTTGCCGCGCAATTCGAGCCTGCGCCTGTTTATGATGAAGCAGAGGGCATGGGCGAAATGCCAGAGCAAACCGAATTCACCGAATTCCTCATGCGTATCGCTTCTGAAGCGTTCATCTATCTGGGCCTCGTCGAGCATCCCATGACGGGCCGGCGGCAAGTGGATTTGCAGGCGGCCAAAGAGTCCATTGACATGCTGTTGATGCTGCGCACCAAAACGCAGGGCAACCTGACGCCTGACGAAGCGCGCTTTTACGACGATCTGCTGGCGGACCTGAAGATGCAGTTCGTGTCGTTTAGACGTTGAATTGGCAAAAAGACCAAGCCTCCTTGTAGTAGCGCATAAATGCGCTACTACAAGGAGGCATTTTCTGTGCTTCCAGTGCCTACATAAATGAAGCTCACCTTACTCGGAACCGGAACCTCGGTCGGTGTCCCAATGATCGGGTGTCACTGCGAAACGTGCACGTCCACTGATCCGCGTGATCGGCGCTTGCGCACGGGCTTATTGGTCGAACACGCCGGGCGGCGCGTGCTGGTGGACATCTCCGCCGATTTCCGGCAACAGGCGCTGCGGCATCACATCGAGAAACTGGATGCGCTGCTCATCACGCATTGTCACGCCGACCACGTCTTCGGCCTGGATGACATCCGCCCCATCAATTTCAAACACGGCGTCGTGCCGCTCTATGCCAGCGCGCGCACCTGGCGCGATTTGCGGCGCGTTTTCTACTACATCTTTGAACGCACTTACGCGGGAGGAGGCTTGCCGCAACTTTCGCAACACGAATTCGAGGGGCCGTTTGAAACCTGCGGCTTGGCAGTCACGCCCATTCCCGTCATTCACGGTCACGGCGAAGTCACCGCGTTCCGGTTCGGTGACGGGCGCGTTTCAGCCGCCTTTGTCACCGATTGCAACGCGATTTCCGCCGCCGCGCTCGACCAATTGCGCGGCCTCGATTTGTTGATCATTGATGCGCTGGGCTTGAAACCGCATCCCACGCATCTGCATCTGGAACAAACGCTGGCTTACATCGCCGACGTCAAACCGCGCCGCGCCCTGCTTACACACATCGGCCACCAAATCAAATACGCCGATTGGTGCAAGCGCCTTCCTGACGGCGTCGAACTGGCTTATGACGGTTTGCAGGTAGAACTTTGAAAAAGTAGTCAGTAGTCAGTAGTCAGTAGTCAGTAGTCGCGGCGATTAGGCCAGGCAACTCCAAACTACCGGCTACCGACTACTGACTACTGACTACTATGAATATCTTCCACGACATTGAGCACGCAGAATTGCAGCGCCCGACGGTGACGACGTTGGGCGTCTTCGATGGTTTGCATTTGGGCCATCAGGCCATCGTGCGAATGGTCGTCGAGCGCGCGTTGCTGCGGGGTGTGACGCCGACGCTGATTACGTTTGATCCGCATCCGCGTCAGGTGCTGCGGCCCGATACGGCGCCACCGCTGTTGCAGACCTTCAACCAAAAGATGGAAGGCTTGCGGCTGCTCGGCTTGCAACAGGTCGTCGTGCTCAACTTCACGCCGGAGTTGGCAGCGCTCTCTGCCGAAGAGTTTGTGCAACGCTTTATCTGCGATGCCCTGCAAGCGCGCGAAGTTTATCTGGGCAAAGGCTTCGCGTTTGGGCACCAACGGCGCGGCAATATCGAATTGTTGCTGCAACTCAGCCAGCGCCTCGGCTTTCACGCCGCCGAAGTCCCCGAAGTGCAATTGCGCCAGCAGCGCATCAGTTCGACGCAAGTGCGCCGCCTGTTGCAAGCGGGCCGTGTCAACGTCGCGCGCCGCATGTTGGGCCGCCCCTACGGCATCGAAGGCGTCGTCACGCGCGGCCACGGCATCGGCAAACAACTGCTCTATCCCACGGCCAACCTGGCGCTCGAAAATCGCGTGCTCCCGGCGGATGGCGTTTACGTCACGCTGACGCTGGTGGACGGCGTCTGGCGGCGCAGCGTGACGAACATCGGCAAACGCCCGACCTTTGGCGGCGAGGTGGCATCGAAGGTCGAGACGCACCTCATTGATTTTGACAGCGATCTCTATGACCAAACGATTCGCGTGCGTATGCTGCATCGCTTGCGCGGCGAAAAGAAATTCAACGGCATCGAGGAATTAAAAGCACAGATCGGGCGCGACCGCGACCGCGCGGTGCGCTATTTTGAGTCGGCGCTGGTGCAACGAAATCTGAGCTTTTCGTGACGGGCCAGTGCGTCAAAGGAATTTGCCTGCCTCTTTGCTTACCGCAAGCATTCTCCATTCTTCATTCTCAATTCCTGGCAGAGAGACAGGCTGACGAAGTTTGCCCGCTGCCAGAGAATGGAGAATGAAGAAAGCTCTGAGAGCCAAGGCTAACATTACCCTGTCTCTCACACACCTGCGCTAATCAACCGGCAAAACTCGACGGCGCGATTCTCGGCCCAGGCGCGATCTTCGTCCGGCTGCTTGATTCCGCAAAAGGCCACGTGCCCGCCATGCGGTGTGCCCACCAGATGCACGTTGGGATTGCCCGTCAACCGCGCATCACTGAAGGAAGCGTAAGGAATGAATGGATCGTCTTGCGCGGTGATGATCAGCGCGGGCACTTGGATATTGGGCAAGTGCGGCAAAGCGCTGGCGTGCTGGTAATAGCCCCGTGCGCCGTCAAAGCCGTTGTGATGCTGGTACGCTTCATCCCAATCCCACAGGTGCCTGATCGTTTTTAGCGGCGTGATGTCATAGACGCCGGGAAAGAGCCGCGCCTTGGCGCGCAGCGTGCGGCGCAGGCTGCGCAGAAAGCGCAACTCATAAATCATATTCTCGCGGCGCATAATCGCCCGTGAACACTGCTCCAAATCAATCGGCGGACTGATGGCCACGACGCCGCGCAATTGCGGCGGGGCGGCTGCGCCCAACTCGCCCGCGAATTTCAGCGCCTGATTGCCGCCCATCGAGAAGCCCGTCAGAAACAGTTGCGGCAAGCCGTCCTCTTCGATCAATTCGCGCGTCACATGATGCAAATCCGTCGTCAGCCCCGAATGATAAAGCGTCGGCGTCAAATGAATTGTGCCGCCACAATTGCGCACGTTGAAGCGCAGCACGTTGAAGCCGGCGGCAAAGGCTTTGTCGGCCACCCCCAGTACGTAGCTCGCCTCGGCGGAACCTTCCAGCCCGTGAATGACCAACAGGGTCGGCGCGGCCAAGCGCTGCGGTTGCCAGTGGCAATAGGCCACGACCGTCGTGTGCGCTTCGGTGCGAAAGACGCGCCGTTCGGCGGGTTGTGCATTCAAGGCAAAACGGCGCGGGCGTTTGGAACCGAGGATGGTCATCGCGTGGGCGTTGCGCAGCGCCAGCGGAGCGATGAAAGGACGGGCCGCAAGGCGCGCGGTGAAGGTTTGGAAAAGGTTTTGGTGATAGGGCGGCGCTACGGTTTCGATCATTCTGATTACGGTCAAAGCCACCCTGGCTCGACGGGAACCGTGAGCCAGGGTGGCGCTTGCATTTCACTGGTGCCCGCGTGAAGATGCGGCACGTCACCCACAATTTAGCACGAACCATTTAGCCCGAACCATGCGCCAGCGCCTGCGTATTTGTGGCAGCGCTAGCAGGCGGGCAGGCAAGCGGCATTTTCCCTAGGCGAGGTTAGACCATGCAGCAGACTTGTTCCAAATGCGGCGCCGTCGCGGCGGTGCCTTCCAAATTTTGCCGCAACTGCGGTGCGCCGCTCCCCGAAGCCACGGCAACCGAAGCACCCACGCGGCAATACGGCAGGCAAACGCCTGCGGCGGATGTGCCGCCCACGTCTTCGCCTTTTGCCGGGCCGTATACCGCGCCCGGTCAACCGCCATCGCCCAGCGTCGCCGATGCTTTTACTCCTGACACGACACGGCTGCAAAACCAATCTGCGGTGCCGCCGGGCGGTCAGCCTTACGGGCAAGCTTATGGCCAACAGTACGGGCAACCACCCATGCCTGCCGCCTATCCATCGGGCAACCCGGTTCCCTATCCGCTGCAACCGCCTCCCAAATCGAATTGGTGGAAATGGGTGCTGGGCTTTGTGCTGACCTCGCTCTTGGTGTGCGGCGGCTTGCTCGGCTATGCGTTCAAACGCGCCAGCAATGCGGTGCCTCAGGTGCAAAAACAAATCGAGGCCGCCATCGCCGAGGCGCAAAAGGAAGCCGACCGCGCCGCCCGTGAAAGCGGCAATACACCGAATGGCATCCCGCCACCGCCGCCACCCGCGCCCGGACAAGGTACGCTGCAAAGCTTTGATCAACTGCGGTATCCCAAGGCTGAAGAAATCAATCGCACCGAAGCCTTCGGTCAACACGTGCTGACCATGAAGACCAGCGACAATGTGGACACGGTCAAAGCTTACTACGAGAAAAAATTTGGCCGGGCGCCCATCGAATCAAAAGAACAAGGGCGCAAGTCCGTGGTCTTTATCCATAAACCCTATATGGTGACGGTTGGCAACAATGCGGAAGATGCGGGGCAAACGACGATCACTCTCATCCAATCCAGCTTCATCCCGCAGGTCAACCCGCAACAATAACGCGCGCCGCCGCCAACAAAGCCCGAACAAATCGGGGCAGCAGGCGTATGGCGCATTGTCCATTCGGACAAATTCAGGCACCACGTGCGAAGTTCGAGGTAAGCGCAAATGCAACACTGTTCAATCTGTCATTACGAATCGCCTGAGGGCGCCAAGTTTTGCCGCCAATGCGGCGCGCCGCTCTATGCCGAATCCGAGTTGTCCGGCGCCGACACGCGCAATTATGGCCGCCAGGAGGGCGCACCGGCGTTTTCAGCCCCCTTGCCAAAACCCGCACCCAGCGTCGTGGATGCGTTCGGATCAGAGACAGCGCGCTATTACAAAGCGCCCTCCTCTGCCGGAGTCGGCACTTCGAACTTGCCGAACGTTGCGCCCATGTATGCGCAAGCCGCGCCAGTTTACATGCCGCCCATTCACAACACTGCCCCGATCAAACACAAGAAGCGCCGCCTGCTGAAATTGGCGGGCGGATTTTTATTGTTGATGATGGCAGGCGGCATTGGCGCGGGCATCAACCAGGAATCGAATCGCGGTCGCAGTTGGCTTTCCAACGAAGACCGCGCGCGGTTGGAACGTCTGCGCACCGAGGATCGGCTGAACAACACGCTGACCGGGTCTATCAGTGAGCGCGCGAACCGCATGCGCGAGGACTTGGAGCGGCGCATGGAAGATGTCGAACGCGCGCGCGAAGAGGCTGAACGGGCCGCAGAGCGCGGTTTGACGGGCCTGGATGAAAAGCCGCTCGATCTGAAAGATTATGAATACCCCGGCGCCACCAGCGGCCAATACAGCCGCATCCCCGGCAAGGAATTGACCACGCTGCGCACCAAAGACGATTTCGAGACCATCGTGCAGCATTACCAGAGCAAGCTCGGCAAACCGTATGTCGTGCTGAACGACCGCAACAACAAACGCGCGCTCTTTCAATCCGCTGGCACGCCTTCGGTCACTGTGCTGGTGCAGGAAACCAACGACCGCAACCGCGAAAAGATTTTCGCCATGCGCTCGCCCTTCCGCTTCCCCAAACCGCAAGGCGCGCTGACCAGTCAGCCCGAAGTCGCTAACGGCGAAACGATCATCGTGACCGATGGCAAAAAGGTGCTCACGGTTGATACCAAACCGGCAAAACCCGCGCCTGTCACGCCGCCCGCGCCCGTCAAACCCGCCCAAGTACCGGAGAATCGCTGATGCAACCCTGTCCGACTTGCCAATTTGAATCGCCGCTGGGCGCGAAGTTTTGCCGCCAATGCGGCGCGCCCCTCTTGACCGGAATGCCTGCTGAGAATGAGCTGTCCGGCGCGGCCACGCGCAATTACGGCCGCCAGGAACCCGCCTTCGCTCCGGCTGGTTCCGCGCCCTTGCCGCCCAGCATCAGCGATGTCATTTCGTCGGATACCGCACGCTATCAGCAACTGCCGCACGCCATGCAAACTCCGCACGCGTTTATGACGCCGGGGGCGAATACCGCGCCGATGCAGCGCCGGTTTTTCACCAAAGGCAGACACTGGCGCGTGCTCGCGTTTTTCCTAGTGTTAATGGTGGGCATTGGGCTGGGCCTGATTTTTGCGCACGTCAATGGCGAAGACCCCGTCACCGACCCAGTCGAATTGGCGCGCATGGACGCCCAAGCCGCCGAGATGGCGCGCAAACAGGAAATGGCGGATCGCATCCGCGAAGCCCAGGATCGCGCCCGCGAAGCCCAAGACCGCATCCGTGAGGCCGAGCAACGCGCCCGCGAAGCGGCGGAACAAGCGGCGGCCTCAGGCGCTTCCCTCGCCCCCGGCGATGCCAAACCGCTCGACCTGAAAGAGTTTGAATACCCCGGCGCGGCGACCGGCAATTACAGCCGCATCCCCGGCAGCGAGATGGTGCAAATGCGCTCCAAAGATTCCTTCGACACCATCCTCCAGCATTACCAAAAGAAGCTCGGCAAGCCGCTGATGTTGATGACCGACGATGACGACAAGAGCGCGTTTTTTCAATCCACCGCCGCCCCCGCCGTCTTCGTCTCCATCGAAAACGATGAGGACAACGATGGCTTTTGGAAGATCACCATCACCCGCGCGCCCTTTCAATTCCCCCAACCCGACGCGCCCAAACCGCCCACGGCTCCCGCCAAACCGTAACAGCTTTTGCCCCCTGGCAAGACAGTCTGGCTCCCCCGCACGAGTAGCGCGACCTGCTGAGGCTGCGCGGCTTCAGCAGTCACATCCCTGGCCGTAACGCGAACCAAGGTCGTAGCTGCTGAAGCCGCGCAACCTCAGCAGGTCGCGCTACTCGTGCCTGGCGTTTTTTCTACGCCCGCTCAAGATAACCATTTGAGACAACCTTGAGACAGACGCGCCCGACCTCGCTGTCGGTGCGCTCGTTGATCGGCTTCACCACAATGCCCTCGCGCACGTGATTTGCCCCCGCGATCAAGCTCGAGCCTTCTGCCATTGCCAGCACCGTGGGCAGATCGAACGGCAGCGCTTCAGCCAGACAAGGCACCCACGGCAACGCCGCGCCGATCACGCGCGCGGCGGCGGGCGCAATCCATTCCGTCCCGCGCAACAAGTCGAACACGGCGATGCGCACCTCATTTCTGTCCGCGCCGTATTTCAAATCCTGCACCTGCCCGTAGATTTCACCATACACGGTCAGGTCAGGGTGGGCCTCACAGAAGGCGGCAATCTCTGGATGCGCGTCGAGCGCGCGCCACCAAAGGCTCAGCGGCTCCTGCCGTTTCCAAGTCGTGCGGCTCCCGGCGTGCAGCGCGCCATTCACCCAACAATAGCGCGCGTTGCAACCGTGAATCTTTTCCGTAATCCACACCGGCTCGCCGGGTACGAACAGATGGCCGTAGCGCCGCAGCGAATCCACGTCATAACTGGGATGGTACCCGCATGGGGGACGTTCATTCGCGCCTTCATAAAGCGGCAGCGGCGGTTCATAATGCGTCACGCCGAAATACTCGGCCAGGTCGTCGCCGGCACTCGCTCCGGCAGGCGCGGGAATGAGCAGCCCCATTGAAACCACGCCGCGCAGCCGCTTGACCTTGATGCGCTCCTGGGTGCGGCCTTCTTTCGCCAGGAAGGCGAATTCCGGGCGCGTGGTGTCCACGAGGGAATCCGGCGGGATGTACGCGCCCAGCATCCCGTCGTGCCAGTCCGCCGTTTTCACACAAGCGGTATAGCCGCCGAAAATGGTAACGACCGACAAGCTGTCGGCATTCGGGTGCGGCTGCAACGTGACGGGAACGACTTCGACTTTATGCGTACTTTTTTTTCCATTATAGCCTATAATGCCCCTGCCATTCAGGCAGTCAACAACGTAAACGAATCGCCCCACGCACCGTTAACGTTTCGAACAACAAGTTTTTCGGTTATTGCCTTTTCTGTTGCCAGAAAAGGAGGGTAATGTGTTGAATCGTTATTTCGCAGGCCGCCTCGTCAAATACTGTGGACATTTTTTAGACGAGGAATAAAGCCTTTAGCTGCAACGACAGCGGCTTATAGAATTAATTCAAAGTAAGCGCGCAGGCTGACTTTGGAGAAATTCGCCGCCAAAAAGCTAAGTCGTTGAACCTGTTGGCGCTTCATCAAGAAAAACTGTCCACAGTATTGCTCGTCAGAAGCTTCGTTTTTTCAGTCGCAGTTTTCATGCTGATCTCGTGCCTTTGGCGTTTGCTACCAGCAGCGCATTACGCGGGCGTTCCTGCCACCAATAGCGTAGCTCATGCGCAATCTTCTGAGCCGACTAGCCATTTCCGCATCTATGCTCCTTACTGGTCTACCGAAGGCTCCATGTCCGCGACTATTTACGTTCGTAATGTCCACACTACAATGATTTGGGTTACTCCTAAGCTAATATTACCCAATCGTACGCTCACGTTCATCACGAGACCAATCATCCCACAATCAACTATCAGTTATGACGTAGCTGGTCTTTTGGCTTCCTGGGGCGAATCCCTGAGCCAGAACGGCGGTACTTCTCTGGATTTCGATGCGCCCTCAGCAGGCGCAATTAATGCGTATATTCAATGCACTGATACACGTCAGAGCCTTAACTTTAATTTCCCGTTCATGCAGACTCATACAGCTTCGCTCGGTGCGCTGGACGCGGTGGCCTTGCTTTACCGCAGCGGCTCAATTGCGAATGTAGCGGTACAAAATCCGACTGACACAGCAGTGACCGTCAACATTAGCTTCAACCTGCCAGGCGGCTTACCCGTCACCGTCCAACGACAATTAGCGCCAAGTGCTTCTGCCACCATTCAATTCCCCCTCCGCAACAGCGATATCGGCAATCTCAGTTTCCCCACGACCGCCGGGCTACGGGTTGAGTCAGTTGTCGAGCCGCGCCCACTGATCGCGCAAGGCTGGGTCGCGGATGCATCCATCGGCTTTTCTTTGCCGCTGACCTTTCACGGCCCCTCTCAGTGCGTTTGTGCTGACGGAAGTCAACATTTATACGGGACAGGCATTCCACTCGGCGTAGGCGCAATGATGGGCATGGCGCCTACTACGACATCTTTCACTCCGTATGTTGCTTTGCGCAACCGCAGCGGGGCTGAAATCTCGCTCAGGCCAAAAGTGAGTTGGCAAACCTCCAGCGGGCAGCAGAGTAGCTTATTGCCGGAAATTAGCTTGAAAAGCGGTGCGATGCAGTTGCTCAATCTAAGCCAGCAACTCAGTAGCGGTATTGGAAGGACGGTTGAGTTGAATGCCGATTTGAATCTCGATCTCGCTTATACGGGACTGCCTGGCAGCTTGGTCGCCGAGGTTGCCAGCCTCGATCAACTTGGCTCTTTCGTTTCACCCGCCTCGCTCATTTGCAATGGTAAGCGCTCCGCAAACATGGCATTTTGGCGTACGGATGGGGATTGGCACAGTGCCATAATGTTGCAAAACATTGCCACTGAGCCCAACAACGTCGAAGTCAAAATCAGTTACGGAGCCAGTGTTTATACGATGAACCAATCGCTGGCGCCGGGTGAAACCACCGGCATCTCAATCAATAGCCTGCAAGCATCCGGTGTCATCCCGGCTTCAGCGCGTACGGGCGGCATCAATATTTGGAGCCAAAATCTCAACAGCGGTTTAGTGATGAATGCCATGGTCGTCAATCCTGTCTATAAAACCTGTGGCGCCTGCGATTTGTGGGGCTATGTCTGGGGCTGGAGTCTGTATGGCCCAGGTGAATACGAGGTTGGAGATCGAGTGCGGTTAAATATGGAAGTTAATTATTCCAATGGATACTTTGCCCAAGACAGTGTGCTAGCGTATGGGAGCAGCAATCCTTCCGTTGCTGGAATCTCTGGTGATACCATCATTTGTCAGTATGCTGGCACGGCCAGTTTTTCGGCCATCAGTACAAACCGATTTCCCAAAGACGCTGAGTGTCGTGAAGAAGGTTATTTGGAAGCAAATGGGCAGGTGAAAGTGCTTCCGAAATTCGATAAATATCCGTTGCTACCACCTGTTTGTACAGATGGAGATAACAACGCACGATTTGGCGTTACCGTCATTGGCGCAGACCCAAATGACCCTGATATTAAATATGAGTGGTCATACAGAGCATTGTCCGGTGGTGGAAACAACCCTAAGGTCACATTTTCTAGCCCAAATAGCTATGTGACCAACGCAGACTGTCACTGGTATGCTTACCCAGACAGTGAATGCGGGGCAGGACGTATATCCACTTATGACATACTGTGCAAAGTAACCTATGATCAGGGCAGAAAAACAAAAGAATTGCTAAACTTACTTCAAGTCGAGGCTGGACCTGAAATCGCAGGATACGCGCCTCCGCCTTCCATAGATGGAAATCCTAGCACTGGTCAAGACTCTGTCACAGGTAAGTTTGTCGTTACTGGCCAAGGCGGGCTGGCAAGAATCCCGAGTGGTGTTCAGATTTGGATAAACCCTGCAAGTCAGTTCTTTACTAAGGTCGAAAAACACGAAAACGTACATTACAACCAGTGGTTGACAGGCATAATGAAAAGTTATTTTACGGTTGATGGATTGATGGCTGAGTATGGGAAGTTACGAGAAAACACCCAAAGTGAGTTAGCCGTAAAAATACTCGTGACAAAATTCCTGTGGGTCCAAAATGAAACCGACAGATGGGCACGTGAGATAAGATCTCAGTCTGAGAATGAAGCTTTTGCCGTGTCAGACTCAGAAACTCCAAGATACTATTATCAACGGTGCGGACGCTTCGGCGAGTAAAGTGCGCTGAATCTCAACTCGTTTTATGTTAAAGAAGCTAATTGCAGCAATCGTTACCAGTCTAGTCTCAGTCATCCTTTGGGCCCAAACGCCCGCACGGCGGGATTGGGGTGAATTCGCCGCTAGAAGTCAGCTAGTAGCGCTTGTGGAGGTTATGGGCAAATCGCCAGTAGTTCGAGGCGACGAGCTAAAAGAGGATGCGCGCAAGCTGGCTAACGGGGAAAGCGCAGTCAAGCATCCAGATAACAGCTTAATTGGCTACCTTGTTACTTGCAAGGTATTGCAAACAATAAAACAAGCTAAATCAGTCAACAGCAAAGACGTAGTTAACATACTCCTCTCGCCAGCCGAGGTTATTGAAGGTGGGGCGCCTTTTGAAAACAAAGCTAAGCATTTGGTTTTTCTTGTTCCAATCGATCCCGATACGAAAAAATACGCCAATGCACTTATTTTACGGGAGGCCCTCCCGTTAGACAAACAGCCAGCATTCGACCCGAAAGAGCATTTTAGAACTATTAAGGGCGGGTACACTTCTAAAGTAACCACTGCTAACTTTAACGAAATCGACCGAATAATTGAAATGGTTAAAAAGCCTCGGCCAGAATAAGTCACGACTGGCGTGGCCCGGTTTTTGACCGTCGCATCCAATATAGGTACTTGATTAGCGGCTCGCTTTGATTTTGCCGATTGTGTGTTGAGAGTGTGGTAGTTGAATTTAGCTTTAGGACGTATTTACCGAGGCAAGCTGTTGTGGCAATGAGGTCGCAATCAGGTGGGTCAGTTTTTCCAGCACA
>JACPYM010000017.1 GCA_016196035.1 Acidobacteriota bacterium
ACAAACTCGGTGCCCGCCCATTCGTCTGCCGGGTGAGCGTTGGCGACGGACTTGTTGAGGGTGATGGTTGAACCGGCGTTGTCAATCGAGGCAATTTGTCGAATCTCAATGCCTTCCGTGCCCAGGCCAACGGCGATCCACACGCCATTCTGGAACTTGGCTACGCTGGACAGATGCAGAACCGTGTCGCCGGGATTAACGGCGGCGGTCAACTGCGGATCCACGATCTTGTACGGGCGGATAGACTGCTCGAACGAGAAGCCGGAGATCACGCCATCGGAGGCCTGGGTGTCGAACTGGACGTGGTGGATGTGAATGTTGGTCTTGGAGTAGGGAACTTCGTTGCCGCCATCTGTGAGTTCACTCACGTAGGTTACAGCAAGACAATCTCCAATGTTGCCACGAATCGCCAACGGCTCGTTATGCTGGACACCCGCGTAAACCTTGCTATTGGCATAGACCGCAGCTTTATCCGCTCATGTCCAGAATTAGTGCAAAGCGACGAGCGCGGAAATGAATTTGGGCGTGACTTTCTTCATGTTGATCCTGAACTCGCAAATCGCGACGTACTGACCCAGGTTGCGCTTATGCACACCACGAAACGGGCGCAAGAAATTGCGCACGCCTGTCCACAAGCCTTCAATCGTATTGACATGCACTTCGCGCACGCCATCACCGTCATCATCCCGCGCCCATTCGCCTTGCCCATGCGCGACTGTCGCATGCTTGCGTTGCAAGCGCGTATAACCGCGCCATTCATCTGTATTCACTTCCGCGCCTGGTCGGGTAAATGTTTGCACATGCAGGCGCAAGGTTTTCCCATCGGTATGTTTCACGACCCGCAAGCGCACCTTGCCACTCTGGCGACCCACCGTCCCGAGCACAGGCGGACGATCATTGGCGTACGTGCCATGCCCACGCTGGTTATTGGCCCGACGGCGTGGTGGGTCTTCTGGATCCTCGTGTTTTTGGCCTTTTTTCCCCGGCGTTCTGAAACATCTCATCCGTTTCAGTCCGCTGGTCATTCAAGCGCGTGGTCGGTTGTAAACGTTGGGCGTTGGCTTGCAGGGCTTGACGCAACTCATGCTGTGTCGTGCGGCTCAGGCAAAGTTCACGCGCCAAGGTCAGACCCGGCTCACCTTTACAAACGCCTCGCAAGAGTCCGATGACTTGTGCGGGACGCAAATGCTTTCCTTCAAAGACGGTGCCGCTGTACAGGGTATAAATGCTTTGACACTTTTTGCAACGATAGACGCAGAGGCGACTCCGTTTTGTCTGTCGAAAGGGACGTGCCTGTTTGACGCTGGCCTGACAGTGTGGGCACTTCAGACCGCGCGGGTGAAAGTATTTCAGCACCCAGGCGGTGCTGATGTCCTCATCGAATAGGTCAACGATTGGAAAATCCATAGTGCAATCATAGCAGTTCTCTATGCCCCTTGCACTTTTTCTGGACATGAGCGTCTCTATGCCCCTTGCACTTTTTCTGGACATGAGCGGAAATGTTTTGTTTGACGCGCAAAGAAAAAAGGAAGTACTACAAAAGAGCTTACACAGTCAACACAAAACAGCAAATAAGGCCGGGTGGACGGGCAGAAGGATGTAAGCAATAAAGGAACTGCCGTCGGTGGCCTAATCTTAACATATCGGCGAACAAAAGTCAAAAAAACGATCCGTATTGCGCTTAATTGTCATTCCGGCGCGGCTTGCCGAGAGCAATATCAATCGCTTCATGCGCTGACCGGGCCTGGATGATCTCGATTCCATCGGGGAACGGCTCGCTCTGGCGCACGGTTTTGGGGATGATGGCGCGACGGAATCCAAGTTTGGCCGCCTCTTTTAGTCGGGCTGTGAGTTGACTCACCGCCCGTAATTCGCCCGACAATCCAATTTCACCTACCAGCGCCAAATCCGCCGGGACAGGTAAATCGCGCACCGACGAGGCGACTGCCATGGCCACTGCCAGATCAACCGCCGGTTCTTCCACCTGCAAGCCGCCGATCACATTTACGAACACGTCC
>JACPYM010000018.1 GCA_016196035.1 Acidobacteriota bacterium
AGGTTCGATTAGTCTCCTTTACGTGGTCAATCGCCACAACGAGATGATTCAACCTCTGACCTATCTACTCCAGCTACTTTCGCAACTGGAGTTTACCGCCGCACCTCTTACTCATCATGCCGTCTCCTTTTATAGTGAGGTCATTGCTGCCAGTTTGCGGGCGGCAGGTTAGTCTCAGTGTATGTGGGCTGTCCAGATGTCCGGGCGAATTGTGTGCGGAAAAATTGCTGACCGGTCGGTAAGTTTAGTATCATCCGGCTCGCTGAATCATCTTCACTCATTTGCATTTCGTTTTTCGGCAGTTCCACACCCTCGCCCAGCGTCCGCGCTCCGCGCCTGTACGCTGGCTGCGGCGGCTGTCTGAAGGGCACGCTCCTTACACTGTCGAAGACGCTTACGTCCGAAAGGGAAGACCGCTATGCCAACCAAGTTTTGGTTTTTCGTCACGCTTTCTTTGTTGCTGCTCGCCAGCCCTACGTCCGCCCAACAACCGGCGAGTTCGCGCCCGCCTGATCCGGCGGCGATTCGACCCGCGCCCGCCACGAGTTTCAAAGCGCCGGAGAATATCGAATTCCGCACCGCCAACGTCATCAGCGAAGGCGTGCGCATTCATGCCGAGCTGTATTCCTTAAAGGCGCTCGCGGGCAAACCCTTGCCGACGATCATACAGGCGCACGGCTGGGGCGGCACGGCGGCGAACTTCCGGTTGGATTCGCTGGCGCTGGCGAATGCGGGTTATCTGGTCATCTGTTTTGATTATCGCGGCTGGGGACAAAGCGACGGGCGCATCATTCTGGCCGCGCCGCCTGAAAAACACGAAGGCCGCCGTTTCACCGCCCAGGTCGAAGAGTTACGTGAATACGTTGACCCAATGGAACAGTTGACCGACTGGTTCACCGTCATCAACTGGGCAATGGGCGAACCCGCCGTGGATAAGCAACGCATCGGCCTGCGCGGTTCCAGCTATTCGGGCGGACATGTGTTTTTTGTCGCGGCGCGTGAACCGCGCGTCAAAGCCATCGTCAGCCAGGTCGGCGCGTTTGATTCGCGCTGGGTCATGGCCGATGAAGCCAATCGCAAACTCACCTATGACGAAGCGACCAAACGCGCGCGCGGCGAACTGGGCTATCCCGAACCGCGTGTCAAAGCCGTCGGCAACCTGATCGGCGCGCCCATCCGCGACAAACTCATTCACTATTTGCCCAGCGATGAGGCCGCCAAGCTCAAAGATTGCGCGGCGCTCTTCATCGTGGCCGAAAAGGAAGAACTCTTTGACAACAAAGATCATGCCAAGCTGGCCTATGACCGCATGCCGGGGACGAAGAAGAAATACGTCTCTTACCCAGACATCACGCATTACGGCATTTATCGCGAGAAACGCCAGGAGGCGATCAATCTGGCGATTGAGTGGTTCGATCAGTATTTGAAGAAATAACCCGGCAGGTTCAGAGTGCAAGTTCAAGTTAAGAGTTCACGCTTCAGCGTGCCTAAGTCGAATTAACACGCTGAAGCGTGAACTCTTAACTTGAACTCTTAACCTGAACTCTGAACCTGCACCCAACGTCATTGGCCCAAAGCCGGTATGACAAGACAAATTTTTTCCAAGGAGAATCCATGCAACTGTCGAAAAAACTGTTTCTCAACTTGTGCCTGTCGTTGTTGGTCGTTGGCGTCTTGTCGGTCATCGGCAGCGCCCGCGCCAACTTTGCCGATCTCACGGGCACCTGGAAGCTCACCTTGCAAACGCAGCAAGGCACCAGCAACCCGACCCTGACCTTAAAGCAAGAAGGCGAAGAGTTGACTGGCACTTACAAAGGCCGTCTGGGCGAAGCACCAGTCAAAGGCACGGTCAAAGGCAATGCCTTCAAATTCAGTCTCAAGGTCAACGCGCAAGGCAACGAGTTGCAAATTGATTATGACGGCACCCTCGAAGCCGATGGCACCATCAAGGGCAAAGCGAAGTTCGGCGACTTCGGCGAAGGCACGTTCACTGGCAAGAAAGAATAATTTCAGACATCAGCCCCAAGGGGGCGCAATATGATAGCCCGGTGCAACGCACCGGGTCAGCAGATGAATGGTTTTCAAGCCCCAACGGGGCGCAATAACTATCTCGCCCCGTTGGGGCTTGCCTGATTTGATGTCCTGCGCCCAGGGCGTTGCCCTGGGCTTCATTACTTCGCCCCGTTGGGGCTGAGCAGTAACTCTTTGATTTCCACACCATCGAGAAAGCACGCTATGAAAGCATCCGCAAAAATCATCGGCAGTCTGGTATGTCTGCTGGCGCTCGTTTACGGCTGGGGATTCCCTTCCACCGCGCAAGACCTGGCGGGCAAAGCTGCGCCGCCCGATGGCGCGAAACTTTATGAAGCGCGTTGCGCCGTCTGTCACGACAACGCGCAAGACCGCACGCCGCCCAAAGCGCAACTCGCGCGCAAGCTGCCCGATGAAATTATCACCGCGCTCACCAACGGCGTGATGAAAACGCAGGCCGCCGGGTTGAAGGAATTGGAAATTCGCGCACTGGCCGTGTATCTGACCGGCAAACAACCGGCGGGCTTGCTCGACCCCGCGCAACTCGCCAATCGCTGCCAGACGCCCGGCGCGCCCCTCAATCTGAAAGCGGCGAATTGGAACGGCTGGGGCGCTGATCTCGATAACACGCGCTATCAACCCAAACCCGGGTTGAAGGCCGCCGACGTGCCGCGCCTCAAGGTCAAATGGGCGTTCGCCTATCCCGCCTCAATGGCGATTGGGCAACCAACCATCGTTGGCGACCGGTTGTTTGTCACGACCGATTCGGGCCAGGTCATCAGCCTGAACGCGCAAACGGGTTGCGCCTATTGGGCGGTGGGCGTGAATGCGCCGGTGCGCACGGCGGTTTCGGTCGGCCCGCTGCCCGCTGGTCACAGCAGCGGGGCCAAATTCGCCGCCTATTTCGGCGACGAACGCGCCACGGTTCATGCGGTGGATGCCGAGACGGGCAAACATTTGTGGCGGATAAAACTCGACGATCACCCGGTCGCGCGCATCACGGGTTCGCCTGTCCTGCACGGTGATCGTTTGTACGTGCCCGTTTCTTCAGTCGAAGAGGCCATCTCGCGCGGCGACAAATACGAATGCTGCAAGTTTCGCGGCGCGATGACGGCGCTCGATGCTTACACCGGCAAACTGCTCTGGAAGTCGCACACCATCACCGAAGAGATGCGGCCATATAAAAAGAATTCGGCGGGCACGCAGCTTTACGGCCCGGCGGGCGCGGCCATCTGGTCGGCCCCGACGCTCGACCTCAAACGTGGCGTGCTGTATGCGGGCACGGGCAATTCCTACACCGATGCGCCCACGACCGGGGCCGACTCAATCCTCGCGTTCGATCTGGCGACGGGCAAAATTCGCTGGGGTTTTCAGGCCCTGCCCAACGACAACTTCATCATGAATTGCCGCCAGCCGGGCCAGGGCAATTGCCCCGAAAACGCCGGGCCGGATTTCGATTTCGGCAGTTCACCGATCTTGCGCAAACTGCCCAACGGCAAAGACGTGATTCTCGCCGGCAACAAAGCGGGCATCCTCTTCGCGCTCGACCCTGACAACCAAGGCAAGAAACTGTGGGAAGCCAAACTCGGTTTTGGCACCGCGCTGGGCGGCATCGAGTGGGGCTTCACCGCCGATGCGGCGAATGTGTATGTGCCGCTGGCCGATCCGTTCGGCGATCCCAAGCAACGCAAGCCGGGTCTGGCCGCCGTGAAAATCGCCACCGGCGAAAAGCTCTGGTTCATCCCCGCGCCCGAAGCGAAATGCACCTGGGGGACGACCCGCTGCAACAACGCGCAATCGGCGGCGGCTTCGTTGATTCCCGGCGTCGTGTTTTCGGGCGCGTCTGACGGTCACTTGCGCGCCTACGCGACGGCTGACGGCAAGATCGTTTGGGATTTCGATACGGCGGGACAGCCTTACGATGCGGTCAACGGCAAGCAGGCCAAAGGCGGCACGATAGATGGGGGCGGGCCGACGATTGCGAACGGCATTGTTTATGTCAATTCCGGCTATGGCCGCATCATCGGGATGCCGGGCAATGCGTTGCTGGCGTTTTCGGTGGAGGGCAAGTAGCAAGGAATTTTTTGGCAACCTTGTACAGCGGACTGATAGTCCGCTGGCAGTCTGCAAGGCAAGCCCGCGCAGGATGATTGGAGTCTCTGCCAATGTACGATTGGTAAAGACCGGCAGCGGACTGACAGTCCGCTGTACATTTGAACAAGGAGCATCCATGTTACGACGACGCACTCTGACGTTCTTCCTCTTTACGCTGCTCATTGCCCCGTTGGCAGTGGCGCAAACCGACAACAAGCTCGCCAAGAACGATTACAGCAAAGGCGAAAACTGGCTCTGCCGTCCGGGCCGCCAGGATGCCTGCGCCGCTGACCTAACGACGACCATCGTCGAAGCCAACGGCACACTCAAAGAAGAGAAATTCAAAGCCGATCCCAAAGCGCCGATTGATTGCTTTTACGTCTATCCGACGGTTTCGCTCGACGCGACGCCCAACAGCGATATGACTGCCGGGCCGGAAGAGAATCGCGTCGTGCAATACCAATTCGCGCGCTTTGCCGCCAAGTGCCGCGTGTTTGCGCCGCTGTATCGCCAAGTCACCTTGACCGCCTTGCGCGCCGGCATAGCAGGCAAGCCAATGGCGGCAGATCGCGTGGTTGGTTACAACGATGTCGTTGACGCTTGGAAACACTACCTGGAACACGATAACCTGGGGCGCGGCGTCGTGCTGATCGGCCATTCACAAGGCTCCGGCGTGTTGACGCAACTCATTCGCAACGAAATTGACGGCAAGCCTGTGCAGAAACGGCTCATCTCGGCTTTGCTGCTCGGCACAAACTTGGCCGTGCCCAAAGGCAAAGACGTAGGCGGCGCATTCAAAAACATTCCGCTTTGCCGCGCGGCGTCGCAGCCCGGCTGCGCGATTGCCTATGCCTCGTTCCGCGCCAATCAACCACCGCCTGCCGATACACGGTTTGGCCGTGTTGCTGGCGATGGTATGGCGGCAGCTTGCACGAATCCAGCGGCCTTGGGCGGTGGTAGCGGCGCGCTGCACGCATATTTGAATAGCGGCAGCAACAGCGCCGAGCCACCTGTTTGGGTAACGCCTGCGAAGCCGATCAAAACGCCATTTGTCAGCGTGCCTGGCTTGCTCACCGCCGAATGTGTGTCGAACGAGAAAGGCAGCTATCTGGCGGTTACGGTGCACGGCAATCCGGCTGACCCGCGCACCGACCAAATTGCGGGCGATGTGGTGACGAATGGGCAGGTGCAAGCGAACTGGGGCCTGCACACAATTGACGCGCACCTGGCGATGGGCAATCTGGTAGACATCGTCGGCCAGCAAGCCAAAGCCTATCTTGCCAAACAAGCGAAGAAGTAACTCAAAAGGAGGGCTGTGATGAAAACGCTGTTGCGGTATTCGACCGTCGGCACAACCTGTGCACTCGCCTGTTGTCTGTTGTTGGCTGCCACGAGTGCGTTCGCGCAAAATCCCGCGCCCACACCCGCACGTCCAATCATCGGTTCACCCGCCGCCGCCGCCGGCTTCCAGCAGTTGGCAAAAGACCGATTGGCCAGCGACTTCATTCAGGATCGCTTTTACAAATTCAAAGAAGCGGGCGATTTGTGGCAGCCCTATTCGATCTTTGTGCCGCGCAATTACGACAAGGCAAAGAAATGGCCGCTGATCGTCAATCTGCATGGGTTGAACATTACGCCCGTGCAACAGATTCGTTTTGAAGGTGTCGCCGAACTCGCCGAAAAATACGGCTATATTGTGGTTTGTCCGATGGGGTATTCGGTGCGTTCGTTCTGGGGCATCCCCAACATCGGGCGCGGGCTGATCGAAGGCGAGCCAGGATTTGAGAACGAGAAAAACTTAAAGCTGAGCGTGCAGGAATTGGCCTATGCCGACACGCTGAATGTGTTCAAACTGGTCAAGCAGGAGTTCAACATTGACGAGAACCGCATCTTCCTGATGGGGCATTCGATGGGCGGCGCGGGTGCGTATTTTTACGCCGCGCAGCATCCCGAAATCTGGGCGGGCGTTGCGCCCATCGCGGGCGGTGGCATAGATGACCGTTACGCGCCGGGCGAGAAAGTCAAGGACCTGACCTTTCTGGTCTTGCAAGGCGAAAAGGATTTGATCATCAATGCCGCAGCCTCGCGTGCGTCGGTGGCGAAGATGAAGGAGTTAGGCATCAAGCATACTTACATCGAAGTGCCCGGCGCGGATCACGAAGTTTGGATTCGGCACAACCCGGCGAACATCGCCAAGTTGTTCGACTTCTTCAACGGCTTGAGCAAAGCAACGGCTAAGCCCTGACCTAGACCTTGCTCATCGAAAGTTACACGGCTGGCGATTAATTTCAGACCCAGTGAATTGTGCATCACGAATGCGGCGGCCTTTGGAAGAGAGAAAAAGCATGGGGTTAGTTCGGAACTGCCCTATCTTGACGAGTTGCCTGCTGGGTGGGCTGCCAGCGCGTGGGTCGCTTTTCAACCGACCCTTAACCTTTTACTTGAACCGGGCAGGCTACAGCCAGGCGATCTGGCGACGACGAGCACTTACGATGGCAGGGCCGTCCTCTATGGCATTCGTATAGATTCGGGCGCTCTCAGGCCAGGGCTGAAACCGCAACCTGGCCGTCAACTTCGGCGACGGTTCAGACACATATTCTCCATTCTGCATTCTTCATTCATTGGCAGAGAGGCAGCGGCGGTTACTGTACGGGAATTGAGAATGGCGAATGAATAATGGAGAATGCTTTGGCGCGCCGACAAGCCAGGGAAACGAAACACACTTTATGCAAGCAGCACTCTTACGCGAATTCGGTCAACCGATCACGCTTGAGACTTTGCCTACGCCGGAACCTGATGCGGGCGAAGTCGTCATCAAAGTCGCCGCCTGTGGCGTCTGTCATTCGGATTATCATCTGATACACGGCGAATGGGATTTGCTCAAGCCCATCACCAAACTGCCGCTCATCCCCGGTCACGAAATCACCGGCACTGTTTCCGCCGTTGGCGAAGGCGTCACCAACCTGCAAATCGGCGACCGCGTTGGCGTGCCCTGGCTCTATTACACCTGCGACGAATGCGAGTTTTGCCGCGACGGACACGAGACGCTGTGCGTTAAACAGAAAGTCACTGGCTGCACGGTGGATGGCGGCTTTGCCGAATACCTCAAAGCCAAAGCCAGCCACACCGCCAAGCTGCCCGACAACTTGAGCTTCGCCGAAGCCGCGCCGCTGTTGTGCGCCGGTCTCACCGTTCACAAAGCACTGCGCGTCGCTGAAGCCAAAGCCGGTCAGCGGCTCGTTGTTTTCGGCGTCGGTGGTCTCGGTCATCTGGCCGTGCAACTCGGCAAAGCGGCGGGCATGGAAGTCGGCGCGGTGGATGTCACTGATGACAAGCTGCAACTGGCGACCGAGTGCGGCGCGGATTGGACGGTCAACGCTGCGGCTGGCCCCGCGCATAAAGAAATCAAAAAACACGGCGGCGGCGCGCACATCGCGCTGGTGACTGCGGGAAGCACGGCGGCGTATGAAACGGCGCTGCGTTCGTTGCGCCGCGCGGGCACGCTGGCCGTGGTCGGAATGACGCCGCAACCCATCAGCGTCTCGACCGTGGCGCTGGTGTCGGGTGAATACAAGATCGTCGCCTCGGCGGTCGGTTCGCGCCAGGATTTGGCCGAAGTGCTGGCGCTGGCGGGCGCGGGCAAACTGCGCTGCCGCATCGAAACGCGCCCGTTGGCCGAGGTGAACGAAGTCTTTGCAGCCATGCGCGCAGGGCAGATCACGGGTCGCATCGTGCTGACGCTCTAAAACCCCTGGGTACGCACGGCTTCCAGCGTGCAGTCTCGGCGACAGGCGGCTTCCTTCCGGCAGGAGAACGTCTCTTCCCGAAACCGCACGCTGGAAGCGGTGCGTACCCAGGCAAAACCTAATGTCGCAACAACCCCAGCGCCACTTCCACCATAATCAACACGATCACAATGATTTCCAGCGTATGCGATTGCGCCGTGTGCACGCGATCATTCAGCAATTGGTAAAACTCCGAAGCAATGTCCAGTTTTTGCGCGATCTGCTGTTGCCAGTCCTGTAAGTTGAAACGCCGCACGCCGAGCGTATGCAGCCGCGCCAGATAAAGATTGCCGATCAGCTTCAAGGCATTTTCGACGCGCTCGGCCAGCAGCGAAGATTCGATGCGGGCTTCGGCCAGTTCCGCGATGGCGCGTTTGTAGGTGTTGCGGAAGGGCATCGGCAACGCATTGCGGCGGCGGATGAGGCGTTCGTATTCGTGCAGCCGTTTGTCGAGTTGGGCGTCAATGTAGCGGGCTTCCAGCAATTCGACGTTGAGCAGTTCCAGCACGTTCACCGTGTCTTCGTAATCGGCGTCGAAGATCACCGCTGAATTCCACTCCAACAAGGCGAGGTCGTCGGTGTAATACGAGAGCCGCTGGCTCAGGGCCTCTTCCTGCAACTCGCGGCTGAGTTGCTTGACCTCGAAGCGCAACGTTTGCGCCAGCGCCGCCCCGTGCTGTTGCAGCAACTCGTCAGCGTTCAAGGCCGCCTCGAATTTTTCCACCACGAAGACATAGTAATCTTCGACCAGTGCGGAAAAGGCCGGTTTGGTAATCGCCGGTTCCAGCCGTTGCAACAGGCTTCCCATCAATTCGCGCGCGTGGGCTTCGAGATTGCGTTCGTAAAGGTCGTGGCTGATTTGCGGCAGTGCGGCGAGCGCGAGCGGTTCGCCGCTGACGGCCAGCGGCCAGCGATAGGCAATGCTGACCGCGCCGAAATCGAAAATCGTCGCCTGCATGTGGCCGGGCCGCGTGACCAGTTCCGCTGTCGCCCCCAGGTGCAATATCTGCGGCGCTTTGCTGTATTGCAGATAATTCGGATTGAGCTTCTTGCGCGACAACGGTTGCACGGGCGTCGTGGTGAGCAATTCTCGCACCTTGTCGAGATCAACTTCATAGCCGACATCGAAGGCGAAAAAGGCGATCACGTGGCCTTGTTGAATATTGGTCATACGGATTCTCCGTGTGGCTGGCCGTCTGCGCTGCGTCTGTGGTTAGAGCAACTTCGCGCGAAAGATGACCAGCGCGATGGCGACGATCAGCCCGCCCAGCAACAGCCAGAATACGACCATCAGCAGGTGCTGTTTGTCGGCGATCATCCGCGCGTAATCTTCGCGCAGTTCGCTCGGCGAATTCAGCTTCACCTCTGTCACCTCGGTCAGCAGCACTTGCAGGCAAAAATACAGCGCCCCCATCCACAGCAGCAGCGGCGCGACGAAGACGAGCTTCCACCGCACATTAATCATTTCGGGGATGAATTTCGCAAAGCCGAGAATGCCGAGGTAAATGCCCTGTAACGCGCCGAGTCCCGTCATCAGCGCAGTCGCCGCCCCGCGCAACGAGGCGGGCGCGTCCTGCACCAGCTTGCGCCCGTAATCCAACCACAAATCGGCATCGGGCGGCGGCGGACTGTCGCCCAAATCAATGATTTTGTCTGGCATCGTGGCCTCCTTGAAAATTGAACAGAACGGGGAGCGTCAGCGACCTGCGCCTTCACACCCGGACGCATTCAACAGACAGCTACTTATCAACTTTCCTGCTTCGGCGTATATACATTCCCCACCCATAAATCATCGTCCGTAAAATCCGGAATCAAGTCTACCCCCTGATGATAAAGCACATAATGAATGGCGCGCTCAACCTGCCGTTCGTACCACAAATGCCGTTTGCTGCCGCCCTCAGCCCAGGGCGAATGGGGTTCCTGCCACAAACCGTCCCTTCGCAATTGCCGTGTCGCGTAAGCCTTAAAATCATTGAGTACTTTTTCAGGATGACAAGCTGCCGACACTACGGCGTGCGCATGATTGGTACGCACGTTCAGAGCGCGCAATCCCCAATGACGAAATTGGCAGACCGCTCGAATGGCGGAGTCCACAGCCACGCAGCCTGATATATTTAAGATCACGGGCGGGTATTTCATTCTTTCCCGCGCGGCGGTTTTTCTCACCTCATCGCGCGGGGCGTAGGGCGTTCCCCACACGTTATGGTCGCGGTCTACGGAGCCGCGTTCGTCCCCGTGCAGCCACGTGCCATAGCTACGAAAGGTAATCAGATAAGCCAGCGGGAGGTGATTTTCATTGAACTCGTCGTCGTACATAAAAATGCCCCACAGTACGGAACGGGGAGCGTCAGCGACCTGAGCATTTACGTTCAAGCCCAATCAGGAAAAGCGCAGGCCTCGCCTATCAATCAATACTTGGCAATATCTGGCAAGCGCAGGCCTCGCCTATCAATCAATACTTGGCAATATCTGGCAAATAGCTGGCATTGGAGTACGCAGGTCGCTCACGCTCCCCGTTCCGTACCGGCCACCTTTCCCAACTCGCTGCGGGTGAACACGACGCGGCCATCCGTGCAGGTGCGGCACCTGCACACCAACTCGTTCGGCACATCGGCGGCGGCGGGAGGGGCGGGCGCGATTCTCACGACCGGCGCCTTCCGCAACAAGTCGTCGCGCGTGAAGTCATTGTCGTGTTTTTCCTTGCCATTACATTTCTTGCGGATGATTTGACTCATACATATTTCCTCGGAACATGTACCGTAGGTTGTCCAACCTGCGGGTGATTCGATGATGAAGTTGTTCAGTTACCACCAAGCGGCTGGATGACGAGCCTTCTGCAGGTTAGACAACCTACGGTACACGGCTTCGTCACGTTTCATTGCAACCACTCCGGCACATCCTCGCCCGTAGCCTCACGCCACGCCGCAGCGAAGCCGTCCCATTTGCCGCGCAAGCTTTTCAGCATATTCACCACGATTCCCGTATTCGGCGATTGCAGTTTGCTGAAGGCGCCGAGCGCATTCAGCAACCACCCAAACGCTTCGGCACAACGCCCGGTTTCCGTGAGCAACCGTCCGATCTGCCCTTGCGATTCCGCCACGCCCGCCACGTTGCCGATCTCTTCCAGAACTTTGAGCGAGCATTGATAGTAGTCGAGCGCCGCCTCGTAGTTCCCCCGATTTTGCTGTAGCATACCGAAATTGTGCATCAGTACTGCTGCATCGGCGCGTTCAACTCGATCCAGCACGCGGGCATATTGGCTTTCGACGTACCGGCCAAAGCCCCAGCGATCGAGCAGTTCGTGCGCGCCGAGCAGAAGCTGAGAGGCATCGCGGTAATCTTCCGCTTCCATCAGCAACTCGAACGCTTCCATCCCGCTCCACACCAGCGCAGGCGTCTTTTGCTCATCGGGAATCCGCTTTGTCAGGTTGGTGTAAAAGCCGGTGGCCTCGCGCAAGCGGTTGCGCCACGTGCCGGCTTGTTTCTCGCGGCAGAAAGCGCGCACCAGGCTGTGAACATCCAGACGGCTCAATTCATCGCTTTCATACACCGGCGTCAGCAAGCCCCATTCGATCAGTTCGCGCACCGACTGTTGCAAATCGTCCGGCGCTTGCCGTTGGACGGGCAACATCTCCGTCAGCATTTGCAGCAGCGTCGCATCATCGGCGTCTTTCAATTCAGCCGGAAAGTTTTCATCCTGCCGCAGCATTGCAATCATTGGCTGCAATGCTTCCGGCGACAGTGTCACTGTTTCGCCCATCACCCATTCGGCAGCTTCCAGCGGCACGGCCACGCGAAACGCCGCCAGCCGATTCAGCAATGTGCGCGCTGGTTCGGTCAAACTTCCGTAATTCAATTCCAGCGCCAGATGCTCGCGCAATTTGGTGTGCACGGCTTTGGCGTTCTGCAAGGCGTTGGCGACGGAGGAGGTCTGGCAACACTTATCGAGCGCCACCAACGCGAAGGGATGCCCGCCGAAGGTGTGGTAAATCGCTTCTTTCTCGGCGTAGGCGACCTTCGCCAGGCGCGGCAATTTCAGCATCACCGAAAAGGCTTCGGGACGGCTCAGATCGCCGAGCGGCAACGACGCGACATCGCTGAGACGCTCATCCAACTCGAATAGAAAGCGGCAGGTGAAGACAAACTTCGTGTTCGTCACCGTCGCCTTGACCAGCGCGGCCAGAAAGCGCCGCAAGCCTTCGTCCGCAATGCGAAAGCCCGCTTCAGTGCGCGCAAGCTGCGTCTCGAAATTATCGAAGATCAACAGCAACGGCCATTGCGCCAACACCTGCGCCACCATCTGCGCCAGCACCTCCGGCTCTAACGGCTGCCCGACGAATCGTTCGAGCACGCTGATGTCTTGCAACGCAAAGTACCGGTGCAATTCCAACAACACACGCTCAGGCGCGAGCGTGGCGCCCGCACAATCGAATGCATAGATGCCTTTGAAACGCGGGCCATCCTGCCGGCGGCGATGGTACAAACGATCTGCCGCGTGCGCGATCAGCGAAGTTTTGCCGATGCCGCCGATGCCGTGAATGATGACGGCGCGATGGTTTTTGACCAGCAAATCATCGCGCAATTGCCGGTACTCTTTGCGGCGTCCGTAAAACTTGAAGCCGAGTTGCGGCAAGGTGCCGAGTTGAAAGCCCGTGTCTATGGTGGGATTGAAATTGACGGTGGGTGCGTCTGCCGCTTTGGCTTGCAAACAACCGCCGTTGCCCGTCAGCAACACCAGCGCCAGCGCATCGGCTTGCAAGACCGCATCCTCGCTCAGCCACAACGCCCGGCGCGCGGCGTGGGTTGCCGCTTCGAGCACTTGCCCGGCGCTGAGTTTGGGATAGAGCACTTCGGCCAGCTTCAAACCCCCGCCATCCGAAATCGCAAACTGCATCGCCAGCACGGCGGGAATTTTCTTTTCGACCAGCGCCCGCGCCAGATCGCGGAAACCGCCGGTGTGCAGCGTCTGCGCCGTGTTGCAACCCGAAATCACCGCCAGCCGCAACGTGCCGAAACCTTTTGCCAGCGACGCGACGAAATCGTTGACGCCAACGGGCAGCCGCTTGCCGTCGTGATCTTCCAACAACAAACCGCCGCCCTGTTCGGGCGCGATGCCGTGGCCGGTGAAATGCAGAATGTGGTAACCGGCTTCGAGGCTGGACTCCAGAATTTCCAGTTTGGCTTCGTCCTCGAAATCTACGTGGAGCTTGCCCTGACCGGCGGGCGCATTGATGGCTTCGAGCAACAATTCCTGCTCGCGTTCGATGTTCAGGCGCGAAACATCGGGCAAATCCGGCGGCGAAGAAACCAGCGCCAGCATGCGAATGGGCAACGGAATCGCGGGCAAATCGGTTATTGGATCAATGCCGAGCGGCAAGCGCGTGAGCGTGGTTTTGGCGCCGGCGGCGAGGAATTCCGTGCCGTCGTGCAGCGCCTCCCACGGCACGGCTTCCAGGCGTTTGGCGTCAGCGTGAATGCGCACACGCAAGGTCAGCAAATCGGCGCGCTCGCGCTGTGCTTGCCAGAGCCGTTCGATTTCGGCAGGGAAAAGTTTTTGATAGAGCTTTTGTCCGAAGGCTTGCAAACGTTCGAGGCGGCCCAGCGGATCGCGCGGGTTGAAATCCAACCGGCTGATTTCAACTTGCGCCAAATCATCGAGGCGATATTCAAAACGCGCCGAGGCCAACGGCTGCGCCGCGTCAGGCGCGTAAACCGTGACGTTGAAAATGTCGCTGGTGTCGGACTGCAGATGAAACTCGAGGACGCTTGTCACAACACTGTTCCTTTCCAGTTGAGGCAAACTCAGCCTGGCTGAGGTGAGCCGCAACATTGACGCTGGGATTTCGCACTTGCCGGAATTCGCCCTGTGAAGCTGTAACCGCATAAAAGATTCAGCGGCAACCAATGAAAGACTGTTCCAAGCAATCGTACACATGCCTGCGGTCTCCGACAATCGGGTATCCGTCAATATTTTGTGCCAAGACAGGCCAAGGCGGCTCGCGCAGGAGTAGCGCCACCCGCCGAGGTTGCGCGGCTTCATCAATGACGGACATGGCTATACCTCCGACCGCGGCGCAAGTGGTGAAGCCGCGCAAACCCGGCGGGTTGCGCTACTTGCGCCGCAGCGTCCGTTGCCGTGCACGCAAAACCTTGACGCCCACCCTCGACAATCCACACACAATGTTTATCGCCCGCGCATAGCCACCCCCGCGCATAGAACGGCTGCCGGAAGGACGCCGCCCTTCCGCACATCAGGCGGTACAGCCACAAAGCGATCCTCGAAAATTTACAGGAAGCATAAATCCCCATCCCCATTGCGCAATCAATGGCAGTTGTAGTGACATGAAATTCATCGTGCCGCTATGTCGCGGTGCATGGCAAGCATCCATTCGAGAAATTCCTGGCAAAGAATCCGGCAGAGAATTATGACTAGACGACTGAAATTCATTTGTGTGGTTGCAGTGGTGTTTGGTGGTTGGTGTTCTGGCCGATTGCAACCACTGCACGTGGACGCGGGCGCAGCGCGGCCAGACGCGGCGACAAATACACGCGCGTTTTTGGCAACACATTGTTATGCCTGCCACGACAGCCGGACGAAAAAAGGCAATCTCGATCTGACTGCACTCGAGTTTGAGTTGACGGATGCCAAGCTGTTTGCGACTTGGGTGAAAGTGCACGACCGCGTGCGTGACGGTGAGATGCCGCCGAAGAGTGCGCCGCAACCGGAGGCCGCCGCGCGCGCCGCCTTTCTGAAAAATCTCGTGCCACCCCTGATCGCGGCGGATGCCGCGCGCATTCGGCGCGAAGGCCGTGCCGTGCTGCGGCGGCTGAACCGGTATGAATACGAAAACACGTTGCGCGATTTGTTGGATGCGCCTTGGCTGCAAGTCAAAGAGTTGCTGCCCGAAGATGGTGAGCGGTATCGTTTCAATAAATCCGGCGAAGCGCTCGGCGTCTCGCACGTGCAAATCAGCCGCTATCTGGCGGCGGCGGAATATGCCTTGCGCGAAGTCATGGCGCGTTCAGAAAAACAGCCGGAAACTGTGACAAAACGCTATTACGCCCGCGAACAGCGCGCCTTCACCAATCACATCGAATTCTCGCAATTCAATACGTATACCGAACGCGCCACCTTTCCGCTCAGCGGCAACGAAGCCGATGTCGCCGTGCTTGAGAAAAAAGCGCCGCTGACCGTTGGCGCAGCCGATCCCGTCAAACGCGAACTCGAAAGCCTGGGCGTCGTCGCCAGTTCTTACGAACCGCTTGAAATCCGCTTCAATCAATTCAAAGCGCCCGTGCCCGGTCGTTACAAGCTGCGGCTCAACGCGCATTCGTTTTGGGCCGGGCCGCAGCCGGGCGACAAATGGTTCCACCCCAGCCGCACCGAAGCTTTTGCCGGACGCACGCACGAACCGATTACGCTCTATGCCGAAATCCCGCCGCGCCAGATGCGCTACCTCGCCAACGTAGATGTTTCGCCCGAACCTTCCGTGCAGGAGGCCGAAGTCTGGTTGCTAAAAGACGAAACGATTCGGCCCGACGCCGTGCGCTTGTTTCGTTCGCGCCCGCCCAACTGGCGCAATCCGCTGGCCGAGAAAGACGGCCAGCCCGGCGTGGCCTTTCGCTGGTTGGAAGTCACGGGGCCGATTTATGACGCCCAAACGGAGTGGCCCGGTCGCGGGCATAAGCTGCTGTTCGGCGCTTTGCCGCTCAAGAAAAACACCAAAGGCCAAATCGAAATCATCTCGACCAATCCGCGCGCCGATGCTGAACGGTTGCTGCGCAACTTCCTGCAATGCGCCTATCGCCACGCCACGCCGCCAGCGATTGAAGAAGACACGCAACGCTTCCTCAAACTCGTCAACGCCGCGCTGACCAACGGCGACAGCTTTACGGAGGCAATGATTACGACGTATACCGCCGTGCTCTGTTCGCCCGCGTTCACGACGCTCGAAGAAAAACCGGGCCGTTTGGATGATCACGCCTTGGCTGCGCGCCTCGCCTATTTCCTCTGGAATTCCGCACCCGATGCGGCCTTGCGTGAACTCGCGCAGCAGAGCGCCTTGCGCAAACCCGCCGTCTTGCGCGCGCAGGTTGAGCGCATGCTCAACGATCCGCGCGCGCAACGCTTCGTCAACGCTTTCCTCGATTACTGGCTCGATCTGCGCAAGGTGAATATCACTTCGCCGGATGAGTTGCTTTACGCCGATTATTACCTGGATGACCACTTGGTCGAATCATCTATCGCCGAGACGCGCGCGTTTTTTGCCGAACTCGTGCGTGGTGATTTGCCCGCGCGCAACGTGATCGCGTCGGATTTTGTGATGATCAACGAAAGGCTCGCGGCGCATTACGGCTTGCCGGGTGTGCAGGGTTCACAGATTCGCCGTGTCGCCTTGCCGCCCGATGGAATGCGCGGCGGCTTGCTCACCCAAGCCAGCGTGCTCAAAGTCACGGCAAACGGCACCACCACTTCGCCCGTCGTGCGCGGTGCGTGGATGATGGAACGCCTCCTCGGCAAACCCGTACCGCCGCCGCCGCCCGGCACGCCTGTCGTCGAACCGGACATTCGCGGCGCGACGACGTTGCGGCAGCAACTCGAAAAACATCGCACCAATCAGAGTTGCAACGTCTGCCACGCCAAAATTGATCCGGCGGGTTTTGCGCTCGAAAACTTCGATGTCTTCGGCGGCTGGCGCGACAAATACCGCGCGTTGGCCGAGGGCGAAAAAGCCCCCGGCATCGGCAAGAACGGCCAGCGGTTCGCCTTCCGCTACATTCAACCGGTGGATGCTTCCGGCTCGCTACCCGATGGTCAGAAGTTTCAGGATGTGCGTGAGTTGAAACGCTTGCTGCTCAAAGACGAACGGCAAATCGCGCGCAATCTGACCACCCAACTCATCGTCTTTGCGACCGGCGCGCCCGTGCAATTCAGCGACCGTCCGCAGGTCGAAGCGCTGCTGGAGCGCGCGGCCAGCAAAGGCTATGGCGTGAAAACGCTGCTTCAGTTGCTGAGCGAGAGCGGGTTGTTTCTGGGTAAGTAGCTCAAAGAGATGCCGGAACCCACGCTTTGCTGTAACGACATTCTGTAGCTACAATGCAACCCCATGAAGTTCGAGTGGGACGTCGCGAAATGCCAGACCAATCTTGCTAAACACGGCATTGATTTTGCCGATGTGGGGCCATTGTTTGACGGAGTAACTGTGACCATGCCGGACGACCGCTTTGATTATGGCGAAGAGCGTTTCGTCACACTCGGATTGCTCAACGGTTTCGTGCTGGTGGTTGTTCATACAGAAACTGACAAGGTCATCAGGCTCATCTCCGTTCGCAAGGCTACGAAAAATGAAGAAAAGAGTTACTTCAACGAAATCGCAAACTGACTGGAAACGCATAAAGGCGACGAAGGATAAAGACATTGATTTTTCGGACAACCCGGAATTGACACCGGCAATGTTTGCGCGGGCAGTGGTCAGACGCGGCCTCAAACCCATCTCACGCAAGACGCAATTAACACTGCGCGTAGACGACGATGTATTGGATTGGTTTCGGCTACAGGGACGCGGCTACCAGACACAGATTAACGCGCTGTTGCGGGCTTATATGGAAGCGCATAAGCAGGACGTGGCTTAATCTAAATTCAACCGGCGGATGCGTCGGATACGCTGCCCGCTGGACAGCGCTTTCAAGACGTGTGTGAGTTGAAACGCCTGCTACTCAAAGACGAACGGCAAATCGCGTGCAACCTGACCACTCAACTCATTGTCTTTGCGACCGGCGCGCCAGTGCAATTCAGCGACCGTCCGCAAGTCGAAGCGCTGCTGGAGCGCGCGGCCAGCAAAAGCTATGGCGTGAAAACGCTGCTTCAGTTGCTGAGCCAGAGCGGATTGTTTCGGCATAAGTGACTTCAACCACGCTCCAATAACATCAGCCCGCCACACTCCAACCATTCCGCCAAAATCTCTTGCGCTTGCGGCGCTTTGACGCCGGTCATGGCGGCGCGTGTGAGCAGGCTGCGGATTTCCGCCGGACGTTTCGCTTCGCCCAACACGCCCCAAGTCGGTTTATCAATGTGCGTGAGGGTGATGCCCGTCGCGCCGGGGCTGAAGAGCAGATACAACTTGCGTTTGGGTTCGACGGCGGGCAATTGCGGCAAACGCGGCGCGTCGTCACAGAGCGCCATTGCGGGCATCAGGCTCAATTCAAACAAGTATTGTTCGACGGTTTGAATCGCTTCGATCACATTGGCCTGGAAGCTGGCGACGCCGTAACCGGGCGCGAGGCGAATGTGTGCTCGGTCGTTAATCGTTGCCGGCAATTCACTGGGTTCGTAAGCGCCTTCGCGCGCCAGGGTGCGGCGGCAGGCGGCGACGGCGGCTTCGAGGCGCACGATGTCGGTGATTTGCGGGGCGCGCCAGACGCCATTGCGGCAGCCGTCCAAGAGAAATTCGGAAAAGGACAGCGCCAACGAGCCGCGCTGTTGCACGGCTTGATGAAAGAACGCGCTGGAAAAGAATTGTTCGAGCGCGGCCAGCGAACGCGTTTCGGCGAGGATGATCGTGGTGGAGACTTTGAACTCTTCGGCCAGCGTGCGCAGCGTGCGTTTGCGGCGCAAAGCATCGTGCCGCCAGGCGCGGCGGTCTACGGCCAAGAGTTGCGCGCGTTCGGCGGCGGTGAGTTCCAAACCTTGCAACGCCTGTTCGGGCGCGGCGTGCACGGCGGCGACAAAGGCTTCGTCCCAGAACATGCGCACGACCAGTTTTTGCAGCGTGTGATGACTCATTGCGCGGTGACTCCGGCTTGAACGGGGAACAGCGCGTTGAGCCGTTCAAAGTTGGCAATACAAGCTTCCGGCAGATTGTGTTCGCATTCAAAGACGATGGCTTTGAGGTTGGGCGCGCGCGGCACGACGTATTCCAAAATCTCCCATGTCGCCGGTAAGGGTTCAGGTGAATGGTTGTCTTCGATGTAAGCGTAGCCTTCGACTTCGGTGTAAGCGCCGCCCGCGACGTGCATTTCGATGATGCGGTCGAGCGGGAAATTGTCGAGCGCGGCGAGCGGCGACAGACCGCGCGTTTGTTGAAAGATGGCGAGGTGCGCGCAATCCAGCAAGACGCCGCAATCGGCCTGTTCAGCCACCAGCGCGAAATAATCGAGGATGTGCAACTCGCCCAGATAAATCACCGAGGGCGGATTTTCAGGCAGACAGAACAGGCCGGTTTCACTTTCAATCGTCTTGATGCTTGCGGCTGTTTCCAGCGCGGACTCGCGGCTCAAGATCGGCGGCAGCAACAGCCCGTGGCCGCGTTCGCGCGCGCCGAAATGCCAGCGGCCCGCATCGCCGCACAGCCAGGCCGCACCGATTTCGCGGGCGAACGTCTTGGTGCGCGTCAGCCAGTGTTGATCGAGGTCGGCTTGCTCTTCGAGATTGATGTCGAGGAAGTGATAGGTCGTCGCGCCGCCGTGCGCGGCCCAGCGCCGCACGCCGTCATCAAGGCCGCGTTCGAGGTCGCCGCCGTATTCATAAAAATGCACCAGCGCCGGGTAATGCTCTTTCAGCCACGCGACGTCAATGCCTTTTGCGCCGCTGTTGAACTCGCCGGAAAGGCCGACGCCCAGGCGCGGCAGCCGCTGCACTCTGTTTGCGAATGTGCTCATACGCCGGATTGTAGCGGACGGTGAAAGACAGGCTCAAGCGTCGCCCGCGCGGCCAGACATTTGCCACAGAGGCACGGAGACACAGAGGAAGAAAAAGAGAGCGGAAGCTGATGTCGGGACACTTTTGGCAGCGCGGAAGATAGATACGCGGATGACGCGGATGCAGTGGATCGGCGCGGATCAACCAAAAGAAAAATCCGTAAAATCCGCATCATCCGCGTATCCAAGTTGCCTCGTTTTGAAGCGCTTGGGCGCATCTTTTCAAAAGCGTCCCTGACTTTAGGAATGGAAGAGGAAGAAAGAGGGGGTTGTTGCAATATCTCCATACCAAATTTCCCTCTGTGTCTCCGTGCCTCTGTGGCAAACCTGATTTGTGTGCATGCCGGCTGGCGATTCTGCTGGAACTGACTGAGAATGCGCCCGGCAATTCACCACAACCACTTCACCAATCAAGGAGCAACCCATGCATATCGGCGTATCCATGTTTGTCACCGAGTACACGATCCAACCGGCGGAGTTGGCGCGCGAATTGGAAGCGCGCGGCTTTGAATCACTCTGGCTGCCCGAACATACGCACATCCCGGCCAGCCGCCGCACGCCGTATCCCATCGGCGGCGATTTACCCAAAGAGTATTGGCACACCTACGACCCCTTCATCGGTTTGATGGCGGCGGCGGCGGCGACCGAACGCTTGCGCCTCGGCACGGGCATTTGTCTGTTGATCGAACGCGATCCGATCACGACGGCGAAAGAAGTCGCCACGCTGGATCGCCTGTCAAACGGGCGCTTCATCTTCGGCATCGGCGGCGGGTGGAATGCCGAAGAGATGGAAAATCACGGGACGGTTTACAAGACACGCTGGCGCTTGTTGCGCGAGCGCGTGCTGGCGATGAAAGAAATTTGGACGGAAGAGGAAGCCGAGTTTCACGGCGAGTTCGTCAACTTCGATAAAATCTGGGCGCACCCGAAACCGGTGCAGCGTCCGCATCCGCCGATCATTATGGGCGGCGACGGGCCGACGACGTTTGATCGCGTGATTGAATACTGCGACGGCTGGCTGCCGATTGCGTTTGCGGCGGGCAACCTGGCCGAGCGCATCGCGGTGCTCAAACAACGCGCGGAGGCGGCGGGCCGCGACCCCAACTCAATCAGCGTGACGGTTTCAGCCGTCAGACCGGCGCCCGGCATTGCCGAAGAATTGGCGCAAGCAGGCGCTGAGCGGGTGAATTTCTTCCTGCCCGCAGCGGGCCGCGAGACGGTGTTGCCGCTACTGGATCAGTATGCGGGCTGGGTTCATTCCTAGTGGACGACTTCAAAAGTACTGCGCCTGCTTTCGGTGAGTATTTGTAACTGCTCAGCCCCTCTTCGCCGCGTAGCGGCGGCTGACTTTAGCCGTGGGTTTCAACCCACGGTGGATGTGGAAACAAGCCCGCGTCGCGTCAGCGACGCCTGAATTCAACCGTCGCTGACGCGACGCGGACCATGATGCCCTTCCTGTCCCGTGGGTTGAAACCTTGTCATTACCCAAACTTTGCACGAAACGTGTAGTCGGGTTTTCAGCCCGCGAAGGCGGGCGGCAGCATAAAGCCCAGGGTGTAGTGCACACGCGCGGAACCCTGGGAACATTGGCGAAAACCCGCACAGCCCGCGAAGGCGGGCGGCAGAGCGTGGAGAGCCAATCAATGTCTGTCGCCCGCGTTCGCGGGCTTGCGGCTTCAACTTGACGCTTTCCTGGGGTTCCGGCTGCGCCTTCACCCCAGGCTTTATGCTGCCGCCCGCGTTCGCGGGCTGAAATCATGCAAAGATTTGGGTAAGGACAAGGGGTTGAAACCCACGGCTAAAGTCAGCCGCCGCTACGCGGCGAAGAGGGGCTGAGTAGCGGCGTTCTCTCTTAGAGTTGCTAAAGCATTGGTTGGTTGGCAATGGCTTCATCAGCGGAAAAGATCCGTGACATCCATTGAAAAGAAAAACGCGCCGCGCCCTTCGCGGGCGTGCGGTTGCGGATTGACGGCGTAACCCAGCGTCACATTGAAATTGACCAGCGTGAGCCGCATACCGCCGCCAATCCCGTAGCGCGTGCCAAATTTGTCAGGCCAGATGCGCGCGGCGTCGAAAATGAAAACCGGACTGAGCGAAATCAAATTCAATTCGTGCAGGAACGAATGCAAGACCGGCTCGACGGCTTTCAAATCCTCATCGGCCAGCGTTTGAGCCGCCTGCTCAGCTTCGGCAAACTGGGGGCCGCTGAGCTTTGTCACCAGCGCCGCTTGATGACTTTGCAGCGAGGTCTGAATCTGACGCACGTGCTCGACTGCCGCCGTCGCATTGGTTTGGCCTAGTCTTTCCGCGAGCGCGGTGAGGTGCCGCCGCAAGCGCGTGATGCTTGAACAATCTTCATCCGTCTTGCAGGTGTTGCTGTCGGCTTCCTTCACCAGGCCGTCCAGCTTGCCCGGCAATTCGGACTGTTTTGCAAAGGTCTCGCCCAGGCTGAAGACATCATCCATCACGTCGTCCCGCGCATCCTGGAAGTTGTCGCGCAAATCGGCGGTGAGCGTATCCGTGGCCGGCAGCGTATCCAGCGCGGCGCTCAGCAGCTTCACGTCCTGTTCCAGCAAGAGCGCGTCAGCAATGAACGCTTTGAAGGCGGGCACATCTTTTTTGCGTGCCGCCGTAAGGAACTTGCGCGTGTTCTCTTTCGAGGCATTCAAATTCTCAAAAAACTCTTTTTCCTGCGCCAATTCTCTCGGAATAATCGGATAGCCCCACACGGGCCGCGACACCGTCAGATTGACTGCGTAAAAGCTGGTGCCGCCGAACGGGCCGCGCGTGGCCGCCGCATTCAACCGGTTTTCCGGGATGCTGCGCACCAGCGGGCCGCCGCGAATACGCCAGTTATCGCCCGCGATGAAATCCTCCGCGCGATTGCCGCCGAAGAAGCGTTCGGCCACCGGCAGCTTGCCCAGGGTTTGAATTTTCCCGCCGCTGAATTGCAGCTCCAGGTCGAGCGGTTTATGGAAATCACCGTTATTCGGCTCGTCCTCTTTGGGCAGAAAGCGGGCGGCCAACGCCGCATCGGCGACGTGTTTGACAAAATCCACCGAGGCCGCCGCGCCATTCGTCCCGAGTTGCAAGCCGTAAGAACCAGCGAAGGAATAGCGCTTGCCGCGCGCCGTCGCGCCCACAAAAGTTTTGAGCGAGCCATAGCCGGAATTCGCCACATCGTTGCTGCCCGCAAGCGCCGCAGGCATGTTCGTTTGCTGGTTGCCGCCCGCGAGCGCGGCGCCGAAACGGACGACCACCTTTTGTTCGCCCAAGGGCTGGGTCGCGCCGAAAAGCTGGGCATAGAGCCGCCCTTCGCGGATGCGGTTGCTGCCCGCCGGCGTATCGGCGTGGTAATACCCCAGTCGGTATTCCAAATGATCCAAGCCGGAAATTTGCGGATTGCGCGACCCCACCAATTCCAATTCCTGGGTATTGCCCGCCGTCGAACCGGTCGCGGTCAATTGCACGGCATCAAAAAATCCGCCCGGCGTGCGCAGCAGCATTTTGCCGCCGCCGAACCCACGCCGCGTGCGGTTGTATCCCGCCATTGGTTTGAAAAGGAACGCGCCTTTGGCCTGTTGCGTGCCCGCTGCGGTGGCGGGTTCGGCGATTTCTTCCGTTTTGGCTTCGAGCGAGTGACTCAGATAGGAATTGTAATCGGTCGTGAAAATCCGAAAGACCACGTCGAGTTGACCCGCTGGCCCCGCGTCGCAATGCTCGATTTGCCCGGTTACCACCAGCAGCCTGAAGCGCTGGTCGCCGCTGCTCTCGACAGCTTTCATACGCTGGCGCAGCAGTTCGTGCGCGGCATTGAACTGTTCGAGTGAAAAGACGCCGCCGGCTTGCAACGGCAGTTCCGGTTTATAAGCCGCCAGCGAATGCCGCACGGTAAACAGAAAATCCAGCGGACTGCGAATCTCGATCTTCCGCACCGTGAAATTGCCCTTGGCATAAAACGACGGATTCTCCGAGCAGGGCTGCGTCCCAGCCGCGCTGAGCGCGCCACAGCCAAGACACAACCAGATGCCGATGAGAACACAGTGGCGGACAGCATCCGGCCACGGCCAAAATGCGCTGCGCTTGTCAGCAAAGACAATTATCCTTTGAGGCATCTTTTCTCTTCCTTGCACAGGCTGGTGTCCTAGATCGGTTTCCATTTGCGTAGACAGCAGAGCGCCTGGCGTCGGGACGGTACCGCGCGCGTGAGCAAGCGGCGCGTCACGTCTGGCATACTGGGACAACAGTGCAATTCTCCGCTTGCTCACGCGCGCGGTACCGTCCCGGCGTTAGGCTTTTGCCCTATCCCGTAGTGAAAACCGATCTATGCTTCCATCAAGTTGCTTTGAAGGGCGCTACGAGGTCAGTACCGCGCCCGGCAAGAAGCGCAGCACTGACCAACGCCCATTATTTCCAAGTTGCTGAGACACTAGGCCGTGACACGCGACGAAATAATGGCTTGCGCGTCTGACTTCGCGCGTTTGGTGGAAACCTTCCCCTCTTTGTTTGCCTTCGCTGTGTCGGCGGCAATCAAGGCCTTACTCGTCTGTGCATCATCCAGCCCTTTCTTCGCCGTGGCTTCGGCTTTCGCGTGGTGTTCGACTTGAATGTCCACGTTCAGCGTGACGACCTCAGCAAAAGCGTCCGTCGTCTTTTTCCGCTCTTCCAATTTGAAGGTCATCTTCCACTCAACCGTATCATCTGGCAGAGGGTTTTTGCTCAGCCCGATATTGATTTTGCGAAGCTGATCCTGGGTTACGACCATCAGGTCAACAGATAATTTTTTGACTGCCATGTGTGGGTCTCCTTTAGTGATTCCTGCGGGCGAATCGGTTGATGCGAGGCGAAATCAACCAGCTTTGTTGGCAACTGACTAAGCAGCGCCAGTAACTCAACCGGCGAAATCGCCCCAGCTTAACAAGCGTACCCTCAGCTATTCTGATCAGGCTTGCAGGTGCCGGAGGGTTCAACACTTGCAGTAGTTGTTACAGCCCCGCCAGCTTCCTCAAATCGTCCAATGTGCTATTGAACCGATCCAAGCCCACCTGCTGGTTTCGGTTGCGGCGTTTTGCCACCGAGTGACCTTTTGATCCCTGCCTAATCATGCGTGTTCCGCCCAAGAAACCCGCCACAGGGCCGAAAAAAATGCAAGGAATTGCTGGGCACTATGAATTGGCTAGCCGGGAAAGGTTAGCTGATGCGGTAACGATGCCGACAAAAATCAAGCTGGTGTGCGGCACCAACAGCTAAAAGCCTGAACTGCCAAAGCACTTTCATTTCATCTACTGAAATTCTTACAGCAGATGCGAGACACATGTGGTGGAGCTATAGCATTCAAGATAGAACTTACGCAGAAGCATTGCCACAGAGGCACGGAGTCACAGAGGTAAGCCTTAAACTTCCAGAAAATCTTCTCTCTCGCTCTGTGTCTCGGTGCCTCTGTGGCAATGCTTCCGGCTTTGCGTAAGTCCTAATCTTCCTGCCCCCACGGTCATTCAGCTATTTCCCGCCATTCACCAATGCGCGCGCCGGTTCCACATCGGGCAGCACTTTGACGCCGGTGGTGAATTTGAACGGCGCCAGTCCCAAACCGCTGGGGAAAGTCAGTTCGACCATGTAAGCAGTCCAGCCGGTTTTGGGCAGCGGCACCTTGCCGACATATTCGCCATTAGCTTGTGCCGCGAGCGGCGTGCCTTGCCAACGCGGGCCAATCGAACTCAGCCGGAAATCGCGCGCGCCGCCATTGCTGGCCTGCCAGAGTTTGACTTCGCTGGGCTTGTCCTTGGTGGTCACGCGGATGGTGCCGTCCTTTTCGATCTTCCAGTCATATTGCGGGACTGGCGTTTTGTTCAGGAAGGCGTTGTACCAGGCCAGCACGCTGAACCAGGCATCCGTCCGGCTCAACGAATGATCGCCGTTCGGCACGTAACGCAAGCGGTTGTCGCCCAGCAGATCGCGGTAATAAAACTGCCACGAATCGGGCAGGAAGAACTGATCGCCCGTCGCATTGATGATGAATTTCGGCAAGGTCAGCCGCTGGCGGTATTCGTATGGCTCCTCGATTTTCATCAACGCCTTGTAACGCGGTGAGTCTTGCTGATCCATGATGCCCATCAATTCATAATCACCGACGGCGGGCGCGTAATAACCATAGACCGCCAGATGGTGCTGGAACGAAGGAATCATGTTGAGCAAATCAATCACGATGGGCGCGATGGCGACGACGCGCTTGTCCACGATGGCCGTCGTCCAGGTCGTCCAGCCGCGCTTGGAACCGCCCGCCACGACAAAGCCATCCACCTTCACGTTGCCGCCCGCCGCGCTGTTACAAAACGCCTGCACCGTATCCAGCGCGCGCACGGCGGCTTTGGTCATCGGCAAGCGCAACGGCCATTGATCGTCGCCGCCCTTGATGAACTTGTCCCAGGTGTAAGCGATGATGCCGTCTTCGACGCGCGCGACTTTGTCATCGCTAAACGTCAGCGGCTGGCTCGGCACCATCTTGAGTTCCGCCACGATGGATTTGGTCAGCGTCGCCACATTCACCAGATTGGCGTCGGGCGCTTTGGGCGCAGGGTTTCCGTTGTTGCCGCCCGTGATGTAAAGGAATCCGTTGCTGTGTTTGACTTCATCAGGCTTGATAATCGTCAGCCAATGCTTCCAGACCGTGCGATCCACTTCGTTGGGCGCGCGCCAGGTTTGCGAGGTCAGTTCGATCACGAACGTCTGGTAGCCATTGCCCGGCAACGTGCTGACGAGTTCGTATTTGTAACTCGGATCGGGCGCGGCGACATAACGATCCAGCGCGGTCATCTCACTGGCTGCTACGGCGGGGGCAGGTGCTTGCGCAAAGACAGGCGTGGCACACAGTAACAGCAACAGCGTGCGCGTGATGGACAACAAAATTTGCTTCATGTTCTTCATTCCTATTTGCGAAAAGGTTGGATTGGATTTGTGGCGCAAGCATACGCCAAGCTTTTCGGGGATGCCAGTTGCAAACCTGGGTACGCATCGCTGCCAGTGTGCAGTCTCGGCGGCAGGCAGCTTCCTTCCGGCAGGAAACCGTCTCTGGCCGAGACTGCACACTGGCAGCGGTGCGTACCCAGGTTTCATTGCCGCCGTGTACAAACGCGGCGAATTCCGGTAAACACTGCTTGCACGCAGCATCCAAACAGATGCCAATTTCGCCGAGGAAAGAGAGACTGCCATGAAGTTTCAGGCTCGTTCGATGTTCTGGTTGATTGGATTGCTTTGGCTGACGAACGCAACCGTCAGCCTGGCCCAATCCAATCCGCAGGGCACGCCGCCCACCAAAGCGCCCACACCAGCCGTCAGCCCAACGCCCACGCCCGTCCCCTTGCCCGACAGTTTGTCTGCCGCCGAGTTTTCGCGGCTTAGCCGTGAATTGTCCGAAGAAGGCGGCTATTTCTTCTCTGACAATTTCACCTCGAACGAAACCTCGTACCTGCATATCGTGGACAAGCTGCGCCAACTCAGCGCAGTGGGCGGCGCCTATCTCGGCGTAGGCCCCGAACAGAATTTCACCTACATCGCCAAGCTGCGCCCGCGCATCGCGTTTCTGCTCGACATTCGCCGCCAAGCCATCATTCAGCACTTGATGTACAAAGCGATCTTTCAACTGTCGCCGGCGCGTCCGCAGTTTCTGGCCTTGCTGTTGAGCCGTCCGCTGCCCAAAGAAAAAGCGCCCGCCGCCGATGCGCCGCTCAATGAATTGATGGCGCTGCTGGTCAAAACGCCCGCCGATGAAAAGGCGTATGCCGCCAATCTGGCGCTGCTGCGCAAGACGATTGTCGAAGACTTTCAATATCCGTTGTCCGCGCCAGACGTGGCGAGTCTGGAATACATTTACAAGAGTTTCCGCACCGATGGCCTGGAGATCGCCTTTCGGATGGATGGCGCGTGGAGCACCTACTTCCCTTCGTTGCAAGAGATGCTGACAGCGACCGATTTGCGCGGCCAGCAAGGTAACTTTCTGACGAGCGTCGAAGACTATGAATTCGTGCGCGGTCTGCATACCAAAAATCTGATCATCCCGGTCGTCGGCGATTTCGCGGGCAAACAGGCCATCGCGGGCATCGGCGCTTACTTGCGCAACCACGGGTTGACAGTGGCGGCTTATTACACTTCGAACGTCGAGCAATACCTGTTCGACAACGACGTGTTCACTCACTTCGCCAACAACGTGCGCAAGCTGCCGCTGACGGACAAGAGCCTGTTCATTCGCGCCGTCTTCAATATGCGCTACTCGCATCCGGCGCGGTTGCCTGGACATCTTTCGACGACGGTGCTGCAATCAATGCCCGTGTTTCTGAAAGATTTCGACGCGGGGCAATATAAAAACTACTACGACCTGATCGTCACGAATTACATCGCGGCGGATAAACCCTGAGCGGCATTACCGTCGTTTCTCTTCTTCAAAACAACTCTCCCACGAAGCGACACGAAGGGGACACGAAGGTGCTGCAATATCCTTCGTGTCCCCTTCGTGTCGCTTCGTGGGAAAAATGATTTAGGCCAATTCCAACCCGCGCATCGTGCCCGTGCTGCTGGCGAATTTATCCGCCTCGATGCCCAGCCGTTGCAGCACATTCACGAACAGATTCGGCAGCGGGTAATTGCGTTCGCGGTCAAACGCCAGATGCTGTCCGTGCTTGAAACCGCCGCCCGCAAACAACGTCGGCAAATTCGTCGTCACGTGCGTATTCGCATCGCCCATGTTCGTGCCGTAAAGAATCATCGTGCGATCAAGCAGCGTGTCGTCGCCTTCTTGGCGCGCTTTCAAATCAGTGAACAGTTTGTCGAGCGCCCGCATTTGCAAGCGATCCGCCAATTCGTGTTGCCGCAATTTCTCAGGGTTTCTGCCGTGGTGCGAAATCGCGTGGTAGCTGTCGCTCATCGTTTCGCCGCCGATGGTAATCGCGGGCGAATTCACGCTGTCGAGCATCAACGCCACCAGCCGCGTCGAATCGGTCTCGAACGCGAGCGTGGCGAGGTCGTACATCAAACGCACTTTTTCAAAGTAATCGCGCGGCGCGGCGGTATCTGCCGGACATTGCGCGCTGACGACAGGCTTGGGCTTCTGCTCCCATTCGGCGGCTTGGCCCAAACGTTTTTCGAGGTCGCGCACGCCGGTCATATATTGATCCAACCGTTCGCGGTCACGCGCACCGACGTTGCTTTGCAGGCGGCGCGTCTGTTCGGCCACGCTATCCATCACGCTTTGTCCCAACGCCAGCCGCCGCACTTGCGCTTCGACTTCAGCGGGCGTGCCGGTGACGAACATGCGTTTGAAAATTTCCGATGGTTTCTCTTCGCAAGGAATCAACACGCCGCCGCTCGTCCACGAAAGGCTGTGCTGACCTGCCTGAATGTTGACGCCAAGCGTGAGCGACGGGAAGCGCGTCTGATTGCCGATGTGTTCCGCCGCGAATTGATCGAGCGAGATCGTATTGCGAAAGCCGCCGCTCGATGGGTGTGGCGCGGCAGTCAGGAAGCAATTATCCGCCGGATGCCCCGCGTCTACGTCAGGATGCGAGACGCCGCTGAAGACTGTGAACGCCTGGCGATGCGCGCGCAACTCTTCCAGGTAAGGCGAGAGTTGGTAGTTGAAGCCTTTGGCATCCGCCGCCGGAAAGAACTTCGACGGCAGCACGCCGAGATTGTTGCAAATCGCCAAGAAGCGGCGCGGCACGGCGTTGCTTTCGGCGCGCGCAAACGCCGGCAGCATCGCATCGAGTAAGGGCAGCGAAAGCGCGACACCAGTTCCGCGCAAAAAGCTGCGGCGGGCAAAGGTGGTTTGAGTTGCAATGCTCATGGTCTTCATACGGTGAAGCCTCCCTCTAATTGTGACTATTAAGTCGCGGCAAGAATCGCTGATTTCACTGCCCGTGGCAACTTTACCGGAGCAAAATAACACGCCGACCTACAATCACCCCGCTCAAACGATCCGGTCAAGCAACGCTTCACCCGCTGCATAGCGCCGCAAATTCTCCAGAAAATGCCGCGCCTGCCGCGCGCGTTCGTTGCTGTGCCCGCCGCCTGTGTGCGGCGTGATGAAACAATTCGGTGCGGCCCACAATGGATGAGCGGGCGGCAGCGGTTCGGGGTCGGTCACGTCCAGATAGGCGGCGGCCAGATGGTTGGCTTGCAGGGCCGCAAGCAGCGCATCCTGATCCACGGTGCTGCCGCGTCCGATGTTGTAAAACAGCGCGCCGGGTTTGAGCGCTTGCAGGCGTTCGGCGTTGACGAAATGGCGCGTGGCCGCGCTGGCGGGCAGGATGTTGATCAGGTGATCGGTTTGCGGCAGGTATGCGGGCAGGGCCGCTGCGGTGATGATCGGGATGGATTCGTGGCCGGTGGGCTGGCGGCGCAGGGCGATGAGGTTCAGGCGCAGCGGCGTCAGCAACTCAACCAAGCGCCGGGCAATCGCGCCATAACCCAACAACAAGACCGTCTGCCCGTTCAGCAAATACGCTTGCGCGCGCAATTCGGTGTACCGCCAGGCCCGCGCGCCATTTTGTTCCGCGACGGCCTGCGGGATGCGGCGCGCCAGGCTCAGCATCATCGCCAGGACGTGTTGCGCGCAGGGTTCATCAAAGACGCTGGAACTGTTGGTGAAGGCGATGCCGCGCTGTTGCAACGCGACGCGAATCTCGGCGTGGTCGTAGCGTTCGTAACCGGCACTGTCCAGATGCACCCAACGCAAATTGGCCGCGCGCGGAAACAATTCTACTGGCGGTTGTCCCAGCAGAATGTCAGCCTCGGCTAAAAATGCTTCGGCGGTTTCGTCGTCCCGCACGCACACCAACTCATGTTCAGTGGTGCCCGCGCGTAACAACACCAAGGTGGCGTCGTCATACTTCACATTGCTCCAAATTTTCAGCCCCATAGATTCCTTGTCTCTCTGTCGTGAGTGTGTTGACAAGTGGGCCAAAGACAACCCGGCTACGGTTTCCCCGGCATAGCGTTGCAGCCACCTTCAGCCATCAACGCTTTGCGGCAAGTTGGGTTGCTTTGGCTTGATTGAAACCACTGAAGTCCGCGCGATGGTACGTCACTCTTGCTGCGCAAACAATAATTGCTTGCTGTAAATTTTTCGGTGACGGCAGTTCAGAGTTCACGCTTCAGCGTGTGAGTGGCGGCCCGCAGCACGCTGAAGCGTGAACTCTGAACGTTTGTGGCGGCCCGCAGACACGCTGAAGCGTGAACTCTAACGTTTGTTCCCCTTCCACCCCCGAATTATTTACAGCAAGAATAATTGCGAAGAGAAAAATGCCTCGTCACAAGTGAATGATTAAAGTGCAATTGCCGTTTTTGCGGCGGTCGAATAAATGTAGCGCTTCAACGCAAAAGGATATTTATGAAGTGCGAGGTAAGACGATGTTGTACTGCTAGACCAAAAATCTTGCCTGCGCTAACCGCCTTTGTTTCTTGCACGATAACCATTGCCTGCGTTCACTTGGTAACCGCTAAGCGGTGGTTCATTACTGCCAGGCACATGCCTTGCACTTGTCTGCCGCGAAGTCAGGTACTTCACTAGAGCAGAAGTTAAGGGAAAATCCACAAGGGAAGTTATTTCGGAGGTATCAGATGAAAAACACCAGAACGCTTCAATTACTGTTGGCCGCATTGACTGTCCTCGCGTTGGGCTTGCCCGCCGTGGCACAGCAATCGGAAACAACGACCGAGAAACAACAACAAGAGACGACGAAGACTGCGAACAGGACGGCTCAGGTCAGTGCCGGGCAGAGGCAAAAAATCAGCGGCGTCATTCTGCGGCAGGAAGGCGACAACCTCTTCGTGCGTGATTATCAAGGCGCCGAATACACCGTAAGCGTGAACAATTCGACCAAGCTCAGAGAACGCAAGAGCAATCCGTTCCGGGGCGCGAAAAAATATCAAACTTCCGATCTCTCGCGCGGCTTGGCCGTGGAGGTCGAAGGGCGCGGCAACGAGGCCGGTGCGTTGGTCGCCGATCAAATCAAATTCAGCGAGACTGAACTGCGCACCGCGAGTTCCATCGTTTCGATGGTGACGCCGGTCGAAGGGCGCGTGGCGGTGACGGAAAACCGCGTGACCATGGCCGAACAAAACGCCCAGCGTCTGTCAGGCCAACTCGAAGAATTGAGCGCTGTCGCCAATATGGCGAACGGCGGCGCGAAAGCGGCGCAGGAAACGGCTGACAAAGCCATGACGACGGCGACGGACGCGTTGTCATCGGCCAAGTCCGCTAATGAGCGCATTACCACCACGACTGAGAATTTGAACAATCGCATCACGACCTTGGACGATTATGAGGCGGCCAAAACCGTGACCTTGAACTTCAAGGTCGGTAGCGCCGTGCTGTCCAAGGATGCCAAAGCCGCCTTGGATGAAATCGCCGAGCAGGCGAAGACTGAAAAAGGCTTTGTCATTCAAGTCGCCGGTTTCGCTTCCGCCGATGGCAATGAAGCGCTCAATCGCCGTCTGAGCCAACGCCGCGCGGAAGCCGTGATGAGTTACCTGATCGAAAACCACGACATTTCGCAACGCCGCATCGTGACGCCGCTGGGTTTTGGGGAAGCCCGCCCAGCCGCCGACAATGCCACGCGTGAAGGGCGCAAAGAAAACCGCCGTGTCGAAGTCGCGATTCTCGTGAACAAGGGCCTGACGCCAGCGACGACGACTTCGAGCCTTACTCCGCAACAGTAGATTGAAGCGCCCCTAGTGGGTATTAGCAGCAGGCACGGTGCGGGAACATCCGTGATGATTCAACACCGTGCCTGTTGCCTGGTGCCTTGATCTACCAAGCGAAAATAAAGGGACAAGCGGCCGCAGGGTCGCTTGTCCCTTTTGGCTTTTTTGCCAACCGCTTTTTCTTCGTCACTGCCCGCCCGCTGAAAGCAGCCTTGCTGCTAAGCCAACCCGCTTGCCAACACTCCGCCTAACGCACCGCCGCAAGCTCTTGTTACATCTGCGTGGTTTGCCTGTGGCTAACACCCTGGAAGCTTTTCGGCATAGATTCCGAAAATTCAGAAATATTCAGAAATATGGAAGCTCAAGTTCGGCTTTGGCTGGCTAAGTATCCTAGTTTCAACCAGCCCTCCGCCTGGTTTGTATGGCACAGAGATTGAAATAAATCGTGCGATAAACTTTCCACCATTTGATAGATACCATCGCAGCACGGCTGCCATGGCGCGACCGATTCAAAGCTCCATCACGGCATCATTGCGTTTGACTCTGATAGGACTTACGCAAAAGCCGGAAATTTGCCACAGAGGCACCGAGACACAGAGCAAGAGAGAGTTTACCAGTCAGGCGGGCCTTTCCTCTGTGACTCTGTGACTCTGTGACTCTGTGACTCTGTGACTCTGTGACTCTGTGACTCTGTGCCTCTGTGGCAATGGTTCTGCGTAAGTCCTGTCTGAATGTAAAGGGCGAGCGTTGCTTAAGTCGGCTGCACGTCCACGTCCACGTCACGAAAAGGAACTCACCATGAAGCAAATCGCGTTTCGCGTTCTCGCACTGCTTGCTCTGCTGACCGCAGGTAGTCTGCTCGGTTTCAGTCAGGGCGTCACCACGACTTCTCTTTCCGGCGCAGTGGTTGATCAAACGGGTTCGGTCGTGCCCGGCGCCGAAATCATTATCAAGGACGAGGCGATTGGCGCCGAATTCAGAACCGCCTCCGCCAGCAATGGCACGTTCAGCGTACCGGCCCTGACGGCTGGCACCTATACGGTGACGGTGATGGCCAAGGGCTTCAAACAGTCCGTCATCAGAGGCGTCAAGATTGACGCCGGTATCCCGGCGAGCGTGAACGCCACGCTCGAAGTCGGGGCCACCAACGAATCCGTCATCATTCAAGGCGGCGGCGAAGTGTTGCAGACCCAATCCGCCAGCATCAGCACCACCATCACGGGCCGCCAGATTACCGATTTGCCATTCACCTCACGCAACGTGACCGATCTGCTGTTGTATTTGCCGGGGACAACGACGCCGGGGCGTCCGCGCTCTTCGACCTTTAACGGCTTGCCGCAAGGCGCGATCAACATGACGCTCGACGGCGTCAGCATTCAGGACAACGGCGCGCGCAATACGGATGGCTTTTACACCAACATCTATCCGCGCGTGGATGCTGTTGAAGAAGTGACGCTTTCGACCGCCACGCCGGGCGCTGAGAGTGCAGGTGAAGGCGCGATCCAAATCAAGATGGTGACGCGCCAGGGCAGCAACCAATATCACACCAGCCTGTACGAATATCACCGCAACAAGGCGCTCGACGCCAACTACTGGTTCAACAATCGCAACTTCCGGCCCGGGCCGAATGACAATGCGGCGACGTTTAAGGCCGACCGCGACCTGATGATTCTCAATCAATTCGGCGGGCGCTTCGGCGGGCCGATCCGGATTCCGAAAATTTTTGACGGACACGACAAAGCCTTCTTCTTTGTCAACTACGAGCAATTCCGGCTGGCGACTTCGCAAGCGCAAACACGCACGATCCTCGGCCCGCAGGCGCAACAAGGCGTCTTCCAATACAACACCGCTGCCGGTGTGCGCACGGTGAATTTGCTGACGCTGGCGGCGGGCCGCAATTTCACTTCGACGATTGACCCGACGGTGGGCAAGCTGCTGGCCGACATTCGCAGCGCGGCGGCCTCACGCGGCGGCATCCAGCAATTGACCGATCCGAATTTGCAGACCTATTCGTTCAGTCCCAGCGAAGGCGGCGAGATTCGCATCTTCCCGACGCTGCGGCTGGATTTCAATCTTTCGAGCAAGCATAAACTCGAGAACACCTGGAACATTCAGAGCCATCACACGCTGGTTGATTTTCTCAACGGTGGCGCGCCAGCCTTCCCCGGCTTCCCGAACATCGGCAGCCAGAAATCGAGCCGCTTTACCAACGCCCTGGCCTTGCGTTCGACCTTGAGTTCGACGCTGGTCAACGAAGCGCGCTTCGGCCTGACGGGCGGCACGGTGGTGTTCAACGGCGAAAACTCGCTCGCCGCTTTCACCGGATCAGTCGCCAATCAGGGCGGCTATAGTTTGGCCATCAGCGCGGCGGGCATCACCAACGCGACGGTCAACACCGGCTCCACACGCCGCAATTCGCCGACCTGGAATTTCAATGACACCTTGAGCTGGTCGCGCGGCGCGCACACCTTCAACTTCGGCGGCAGCTTTTTCCAGGGCAACTATTTCACCACCGGGACGACCTTTGTCCCGACGATCACCTTTGGCGTAGACACGACAGACCCGGCCAGCGCGCTCTTTTCCGCGACGAATTTCCAAGGCGCCGCCGCCGCCGACATCACGCGCGCCCAGAACATCTATGCGACGCTGGTTGGCAGCATCACGCAGATCGCCGGCAATGCGGGCCTCAGCGAGACCACCAACAAATATACCTATCTGGCTCAGAACACGGTGCGCGCGCGCAATCGTGAGATGGGCGCTTTCGCGCAAGATGCCTGGCGCATGCGACCCAACCTGACGGTCAACGCAGGGCTGCGTTGGGAGGCACAATTCCCCGTGACTTCGCTCAACAACAATCTGACCAACCCTACGCTGGAAGGCCTCTACGGTGTGTCGGGCCTGGGCAATGTCTTCAAGCCGGGCACGCTCACCGGTACGGCCACGCAATTCAATCTGTTCAAGGAAGGCGACACTGCCTATCAGACGGACAAGAGCAATTTTGCGCCGAGCCTGGGCGTGGCCTGGACGCCGAATTGGAAAGACGGAATGCTGAGCCGTGTGTTCGGCAGCGGTGGACAAACGGTCGTGCGCGGCGGCTTCTCGATGGCCTTCAACCGCGACGGCATCAACACGCTGATCGGCACCATCAGCGGCAACACGGGCGGCAGCATCACGGTCAATCGCAACATCGCCACCGGCAACCTGGGCACATTGCCGCTGTTGCTCAGCAACGTCGGCAAGCTCGCCCCGCTCACATTCCCCGACACGCCGACTTATCCGCTGACCGGCGCGATCACGAATGGGGCCAGCACCTACGATCCCAATCTGAAGACGCCCTACATCATGTCCTGGACGTTCGGTCTGCAACGCGAGATCACCAAGGACATGGCGCTTGAAGTCCGCTACGTCGGCAATCGCGCATTGAACTTCCGCCAGGCTTTCAACATTAACGAAGTCAACATCGTCGAAAATGGCTTCCTCAACGAGTTCAAACTGGCGCAAAGAAATCTGGAAGTCTTCAAGGCGGCCAATCCGACCTGCAGTCAACCGGCTCAGGCAGGCCAACCAACCCCTCCGGCTTGCAGTTTTGCTTATCGAGGGTTAGCAGGCCAGGCGCCATTACCAATTATGTTGGCGTACTTCAGTGGAAAATTAGACCCCAATGCCATTAACAGCTACACCTCCGGTAGTTTCACCAACAACACCTTTGTTAGTGCGCTGGCGGCGAATAACGCCGCGCCGGTGACCTTTGCGACCAACCTGTATACCCCTGCGGCGTCCCGCACCAATGCCGCGAATGCGGGATTGCCAGCGAACTTCTTCCAGACGAATCCGGGCTTGCAGGGAACCGTTTCTTTCACGGGCAATGGCGGGCATTCCTACTACGACTCTGGTGTGGTCGAGTTGCGCCGCCGCTTGTCGAAAGGCTTCTTGGTGCAAACCAGTTACATCTATGCCAAGGGCGCGCAACTCGCTACGCCCTCGCTGCGCGCGGGTTATTACAAGAGCGCCAGCCCGCTCGTCATCACGCATGCCTTTAAGGCGGATTGGGTCTATGACCTGCCGGTGGGCAATGGCCGCGCGTTCTTCAGTAACGTCAAAGGCCCGGTGGGCAAGGCGCTCGAAGGCTGGGCCTTCCAGGGCACGGCGCGCCTTCAAAGCGGCTCGCCCTTCAACGTCAACGGCGTGCGCTTGATTGGGATGACGCGCAAGGAACTGCAAAACTCGCTAAAGGTGCGCTTCGACGATGCGAATGCAGTGGCCTATTACCTGCCGCAGGACGTCATTGACAACACGATCAAGGCGTTCAACGTAAGCGCGACCTCCGCCAATGGCTACAGCACGCGCGGCGCGCCGACGGGCCGTTACCTCGCGCCCGCCAATAGTGCCAATTGCATCGAGGTCTATGCCGGGCAGTGCGGTTTCCCGACCATCGTGCTGTATGGGCCGCAGTTCACGCGCTTCGATCTCAACCTGACCAAGAAGACGAAGATCACCGAGCGGGTCAACCTGGAGTTCCGCGCGGATTTTCTGAACGCTTTCAACTACGTCAACTTCCTCGTCCAAAACCCAGCCAACGCCTCGTCGGCGCTGGGCGGGCTGACGGCGGCCGGTGGCGTTGGCAATGATACGTTTGGCCAGATCACACAAGGCTATCGTGATGTTTCCACCACGAATGATCCGGGCGGGCGCATGATTCAATTCGCCCTGCGGCTGAATTTTTAGGGTGTTGTTTTGATGGAGTGAGCGGGGAGCGCAGCAGGTAGCTGCGCTTCCCGCAGTTTCATTTGCCAGTACCAGCAGCCACAGCGCTCTCCTCGCATGGCACTGAATTGCCAATGTGAAAAAATATTAGGGCACTGATTGATTAGATATTGCATCCTTTGCCACATGACACTATATTGCGCGGGTCAGCCCATACCCCGAAGGAGATTTAGGCTAGGATAAGGTGCAAACGGCTGATAAGCGTTTCCTAGTTACTCTTCGCCGCAGCCCCGCGCAGCGATTCAATTTGCCTAAAAACCTGTTTTGCGTATACCTACAAATACTGTTGTTTGTATGCGCGTTAGCCTGTCTCGCCAATTGAGGAACGAATCATGGATAACCAAACCCACAATCAAACCTCCGCTCAAATGGATAACCAAGCCAATAATCAACTTTCCTCTCAAGACGCTAAAGCAGCTCGCCAAAGCATGGCCATACCACTTATCGCAACATTGTTATTTTTGGCGACGCTAGCAACAATCATACTAACTGCCACAACAATCTTGGCGCTTATAAATAAGTACCATTTGCCATTACCTGGAGAATTTGAGCTCACTGCTAAAGAAGCTAGTTTTGAGCTTAAAAGCGAGGGTGGTGGAGTTCTAGCAGCGCCATCTGAAATAGAGATGATGAATGGTGTTGCACTGGATACTATTGACGTCCATGATTTTTCAATGCTGAAACTTCAACCATCCAAGGTATATGTTTCGTGTCCGTTACCATTCGAAACGGCCCTTACTTGCGATAAAGGTTGGGCATTATTGTCAGACAGGTCTATGGACGTAAAAGATGTGATTGTTAAACCAGTAGGGAGTGAAAACGATGACGCCAATATCATGATAACAAAAGCGGTGGGAGATAGTGACGTTCCGTTATCACTAGATACTATCAAAGTAAGGAGCGGTTCTGCAGTTAATCTTGAAGTCAAAAGCTTCAACGAAGAACAGGAAGCGGTGATTTTGTTGAACGTTAATATCAGCAAACAACCGTCAACAAATAATCTTGCCTTGGGTAAGCAAATTATTTTGCACCCAGAGCGCGCTAGTGTTTTAGGGGCAACTGACTCCCCGGAATTGGCAGAACAGCTAAATGCAGTGAATAGAACAGGTGGGCAGGGAGTAAAGTATAAAACGGAATTTCGCGATGGTAGTAATGCCGCCACTGTCAGTGGAATGCAAGATACTATTACATACGCTTTAACTCCACATGAAAAAACAATCGAACTGTTTAATGCCAAGCTTGAAGAGTGTAGTGAAAAGTGCATCCCAGCAAAATCAATTAAGTTTTCCGACCAACAAGGATGGAAAATCAAATACTTCTCGAAAGACATCATGGAGAGTGGAAAACTCTCCCAATTAACTGCTGAGTCTGATTCGGACTACTTAACATTTGAGAAAGGAAAGGATTTCCAGATCAGGCAAATCGTTTGGGATAGAGAGAAAAGATCGCTCAAATTTAAGCTGCTAGGGGATGTTAATAACGCTCGTACTTCTAAAACAAAGATTCATTTTAGCATGCACGACATGTTAAATGAAAACACTTGGCTGACACGCAGTTTTATAATTATTGCTGCATTGATCGCAGGCCTACTGAATCTTATTCAGTTTATTTTGAACTTGTGGCAACATTTCAAAAAATGATAGGGTGGGGGCTAAAGAATTGACATCTTGAAGTGCAAGTTAGAAGCCAGAGTCGAGAGCCAAAGGTCAGGTTATCATTCAGCAATTTTGGGTTGGTGATAGAAAAAGAAACTTCGATTAAATGGTTTTTTACCTTCCTTAGGTGATTTGCCACTTATAAAATGGCCGCTAACAACCACTGCGTAATCTCCTTGCTTCTCACTACTCATATCACATACAACTCCAAAACGTACAGTAGCTGTTTTACCACTGTCGTAATTGTATGTACATCTCAGCACTACCTTGTCGGCTTCTTTATGCTTAATACTAACATTCAAATCGCTTGCTGTCTGGTTCATCAGAAAATTAAACTTATACTCCCCGAGAGCTTTAGGAGGGATCAAATGATAGATAACAACAGGAGCTATACAGTCATCGCATTGATTTGTCTTCGCCAGGGCATATATGTTTCCAGGCGTTACACCAGCTTTAGAAATTGTGTATATGTTGTTAAAACCAACATTACATTCCTTTTCATTTGAAAGGGGCTGGAAACTTTTTAGTGAAACACTTCGAATGTCAAAACGAATCCGCGCCTGTGATTTCAGGTAAACCCCTGCATTTAATATGTTACTATCCCAAGTTTCGGCCTTCACAATTGCTGAAATAAGTTCGACAGGGCGAGTCTCAACAAAGGTAGCCTCGTGAACCCCTTCATAGATGAACGCTTCGGACGCCTCAACAGGACGCAAACTAATACCCAAATAATGGCAGGGAATTATTAAGCTCACATAAAGTGAAAACCGCTCAAAACTGACAAAGCATATTCCTAATAGCAATATGCTAATATACGCATCTTTAGCTCGCATATGACCTTCCTCGGGGCTAGTTCAGTCAATGTTTCGTTGAGAACTACTTTTCTTGTCAGAATTGCCGTTTTCTGGCTGTTTGCCGAAAAGACAGAATTAGCTATAAACAAGTCACATTCTGACGAAATGCGTCAGAGTGCGGGAGGGATTGCTGAACTTAATAACTTATGACGGAGACAATGACTACTAGACATCAACCCAAATAATGACAGCGTCATTAATATCACAGCAAAAACAGGCTTACAAGCATTGAAGTATTCAATCCCTTTGCCAGATCAGAATTGCTTGTAAACTGTTCCACCTTTCATCACTATCCGCACCTTGCGCAGCGTCGAAACATCGCGCACCGGATCGCCTTCGACTGCGATCAGATCGGCCAACAAGCTCGCTTTGACCTGCCCGATCTGTTTTTCCATGTGCGGCACGGGTGCGGTCCCGTCTTGGCCGCTACTTTTTCACATAGAACTGATCCAGGAATTCATACCGCGTCCGCACCGCCTCACGCTCAGCACGGGTGTTGACGTCAATCACCATACGCTGGCCCGCGCTGAACTTCGGCCAATTCGGCAAACCCGCGCCATTCGGGTTGCCGGTTTTGATGAAGTTGGCAAAGTATTCCTGCATGGTTTTTGAGACCTTGTGATCGTCCGGCGTCCAGGCAAAGACCTTGTTGCCATCCAGATTGCCCATCGCATATTCGATCTCGGCGGAATGCGAAGCCCCGCGTGCCGGTGGGCGCGGATTCGCCGCTGCCTGTTGCCCGCGCACGACACCGCCTGCTAGACCCGGCTGCGCGTCGCCCATCTCTGCGCGCATCGCCGGACGGGGCCGCGCGTAGAGGTAATAGTAAGTTGGCTTGCCGCCCGTCTTGGTTGCCAAATCCACCCACTTCCAAGTGCTATAGGCAATGAAACGATCGCTCGCCAACGCCTGCGCGGCATCCAGCACTTCGGTTTCGTTCGTGGCCGGGTAAAGTTTGAAGACTTCGTCAGCCTTCTCGTTATAAAGCCGCTGCAAAGCCTTGCGATAATTTTCGACCGTCGGTTTCTCGCGCACCAACACGCCACCCGCGCCCGATTCTTCGGTATTCGAACCCGCGAGCAACGGCACGCGCGCCTGTTCGCCTGCCGCGAAAATCTCTGCCGGCGCTTTCGGGAAGAAATAGCCATCAACGGTGGGCGAGAATCGCGGCAGGCCAGGTTTCGCTGTGGCTGCGAGCAACTCGTCGGCGGAGATGGCGCGTAACGCTGCTAACGAAGGCGCATCGCCCTTACCCAGGCCCGCCGCGAACTTAACGCCGCTCTGCTCGCCTTCGGCCAAGGGCACAGCGGAAAGTGCCCCGATCATCGAACCGCTCTCGCCAATCGCGCCCGCGATCAGGTTTTTGGAAAGCGGCGAAGCCATCTGCGCACTGACGGCGATGGAACCGGCGGATTCGCCCGCGATGGTCACGCGCTTCGGATCGCCGCCAAACGCCGCGACGTTTTGCTGCACCCACTGCAACGCGGCGTACTGATCAAAGAGCGCATAGTTGCCCGAAGCGTGATGCGGCGATTCCTTGGTTAATTCAGGATGGGCAAAGAAGCCAAACACGCTCAGGCGGTAACTGATCGAGATGGCCACGATGCCTTTCTTGGCCATGCTCTCGCCGTCATAGCGCGGCTCAGAACCGTCGCCCGCCATAAAGCCGCCGCCGAAAAAGTAAACCAGCACGGGCAGCTTTTCCCGGCCCGTTTTTGCGGGCGTCCAAACGTTCAGGTACAGACAGTCTTCGCTCATCCCGTCAGAACGGAAATTCATATCGCCGAAGATGGGTCGCTGCATACAACGCGGCCCGAATTTGTCGGCCTTGCGCACGCCTGTCCAATTCGCGACTGGTTGCGGCGGTTTCCAGCGCAAATCCCCGACTGGCGGGGCACCAAAGGGAACGCCTTTGAAGCTGCGTATGCCGGGGCTTTCGGCCACGCCTTCGAGCGTGCCGTTGGCGGTTTTGACGCGCTCTTGCGCGCTGACGCTGCCGGTAAACGTTGCCGCAAACAGGAGCGCCGCGACAGCCGACAGATTGCGAATGGTTGGTTTCATGTGAGTTGTCCCTTCATTGATGGAATTTCAAAAAAATTGCCTGTCATTGTCCAACTTCCGACAACGGATGTGTGCGAACGGCAAGACCGAACTGAATCCTGATTCCTGAACCCTGACGACTGGTGGCTGAAAAGTCATCAGGAGTCAGGAATCAGGATTCAGTTGACCGCTCTCGCAGCGCTAGTTCGAACGCATTCATCACAGCAGCTTGTGTTTGTGCGCCGGGTTGACAGTTACATTTGCTTATGAAGCACGCCGTCTTTCATCACCAAGCGCACCTTGCGCAACGTTGAAACGTCGCGTGTTGGGTCGCCTTCGACCGCGATCAAATCGGCGAGCAAGCCCGCTTTGACCTGCCCGATTTGTTTTTCCATGCGCAACACCCGCGCGTTGACCGAAGTCGCGGATTGCAGCGTTTGCAGCGGCGTCATCCCGCATTTCACCATCGCTTCCAATTCGCGCACATTGTCGCCGTGCGGGAAGACACCGACGTCGCTGCCCGCCGCAATCGTGACGCCAGCGGCCAGTGCGGCTTTCAGCATTTCGGGTTTGCGCGCCTGATTGCCGACCGAGAGTGTGGGGCAAAGCGCGACGTTGTGTTCTTTCATCAAGCGGAAGACTTCAGGTGTGCCGTCGTCGCCGTGTTCGATGGTTTCGACACCCGCGAGCGTCGCGCGCCGCATGCCTTCGGCTGTTGACGAATGCGCCGCGACGGGAATGCCCGCGCTGGCCGCAACCTCTACGATCAGCTTCAATTCGGCGAGCGTGAAAGTCGGCGCGGCCCCCTGTTTGCCCCAACGATAATCAGCGTAGACCTTGATCCAATCGGCGCCCTTGCCGATCTGGTCGCGCACAACACGCGTCAGAGTGTCCATGCCGTCGGCCTCTTCCGCGCCCTGCGGCACGCGCCATTCGGTGGCGTAACCTTTCGGGCCATAACTGCCGGTGACGACGATGGCGCGTGTCGCGACCTGCATACGCGGGCCGGGAATGATGTTTTGTTGGACGGCCTGCTTCAACCCGACATCGGCATATTCAGCGCCTTCGGTGCCCAGGTCGCGGATGGTCGTGAATCCAGCCAGCAGCGTGTTGCGCAAATGATTGGTCGCGCGGGCGACGCGCAAACTCAGGTGTTCGCGCGCGACCTGATCGTTCCAGGGGGTTTCGTTGTAAGGATGCAGCAATACGTGCGAGTGCGCTTCGATCAAGCCGGGCAGCAAGGTCGTGTTGGGCAGTTCGATAATTTTGGCGGCGGCGGGTGCGGCGATTTCGCCAACAGGGCCAACCTTTTCGATGCGCTCGCCGTTGACCAGCACGGCCCAGCCTTCGTGCGCCTCGACGCCGTCAAAGATACGCGCGGGTTTGAGCAGGTAAACAGCTTTGGCCGTTTGGGTCGAGTTGGATTGCGCGCGCGGGTAGCTGGGTGGCAACGCCAATAACAGTCCAACCAACAGCGCGGAACAAAAGGGGCTTGGTAGTTTCGGTTTGCTCATTCGATAACCTTGCTTTGCTTCAGTTTTCAAGCGGCTTCAGCCAGGGTGAGCGGTTGTCCTTGGGCAAGACCAATCACAATGTCTTTGGCAGGAATGCCGACTTCCAGCAGGTCTTGGCCGATGCCGTACTCAATGCCGTCGCGTTCAATCCAGATTTTCCCTTCGCGCAGGACGAGTTGCACGACCACATAATCTAAACGTCTACCCGGCAGGATCTCTGTGTCTATCAAACGGTATTCATCGTTCTGTGCATTGCACCGCACCGTTGATTCATAGTTCGCCGGTTCTGCGGCCATTGCGGCATGCCGCTGTAAAACTTGCGTTATGAGTTCTCGATAACGCTCAAGTTTGGCTGTCTGATCCATGCCTTTACCTCCTCTGTGACAGGGTCAAAAACAAGTACGTGAATTTGGCGGACGCGCAGATGAAACTACAGCGCTTCGATCTTTAACAACTCATCCCAGGCTGTTTGGCTAATGGCCAGAAACAACTCCCGCTCAATCTGGGCATCGTGCAACACTGTGCGGTAAAGATCATATTGACCAATCGCCCGTTCAAAATTGTCCACCCGCGACGGCCCGCCAAATACTTTGATCTCAACCGCGATTGGTTCTGGCGCAGCGGCTTCCAAACGCTCGGCGGCCAGATCAATGTAAACGCGCAAGCCTTTGTGACGAATCGTCAGTGGATCATGCGTGATGCGCCAGCCATCCTTTTCCAATGCGCTGCGCAAATTTGCGTGAAAAGCATCGCGTCGAGGCAAACCTCACTCCTTCGTAATCGCCTCATCCAAATTCAACAACACCCGCGCCACCGCCGTCCACGCCGCCAAATCCTCCATCCGCGTGTTGGCCGGCAACGCGAAAGGTTTGTCCGGATCATTCGTCGCCAGATTCCACGGGTTCGCTGCGCCTTTCAAAAAGCGTTCGTGCTGCTGTTTCCATAGACTCAGCAGTTCGTTCGTCTCAGCCAACGTAGGCTTGCGTGAGAGCACGCGGCGAAACGCGAAGGTCAAGCGTTGCGCATTGGTCGCGCCACCTTCCTTGATCGTTTTCACTGCCAATGCGCGCGCGGCTTCGAGAAAGAGCGTTTCGTTCAGCGTCGTCAGCGCCTGCAACGGCGTGTTGGAACGCGAGCGCCGCACGCAGGCGATGTCGCCATTGGGCACGTCGAAGTTTTGCAAGACCGGATAGGGCACCGAACGATAGCGGAATGTATACAGCCCACGCCGATAGCGGTCGGCGCCCTTTTCTTCCTTCCAGATTTTCGGGCCGTAACTCGCCGGGGGCAGGTACAAAAATTCGGGCGAAGGCGGATAGACGCTGGGGCCGCCGATTTTCTCATTGAGCAGGCCGCTCGTCGCCAGCGCGATGTCGCGCACAATCTCGCCGTCTACGCGAAAGCGCGGCCCGCGCGCGAGCAGGCGGTTGTAGGGGTCATCGGATTGCGGATTGCGGATTGCGGATTGCGGATTGCGGCCACTGCTTGAGGCCGATTGCGGATTGAAAGAAGACGACTGGCGATAGGTTGCCGAGTTGACGATCAAGCGGTGTAGATGTTTCAAACTCCAGGGCGGTGAATGCGGAATGCGGAATGCGGAGTGCAGAGTATTGGTGGAACTCGCTGTTCCCAATTCCGCATTCCGCATTCCGCGTTCCGCATTGGAAGGTTCCATCAACTCGACCGCCAGCCAATCCAGCAATTCGGGATGTGAGGGAGCGTCGCTCTGCTTGCCTAGGTCTTCGGAACTCGCCACGAGGCCGGTGCCGAAATAGGTTTGCCAGACGCGATTGACCAACGAACGCGCGGTGGTCGGGGCTTGGCGGTCTACCAGCCACTTGGCGAACGTCAGCCGATTAACCGGCGCGTTGGCAGGCAATGGATTCAGGAATGCAGGCACGCCCGCTTGAATCTCTTTGTCGGGTCGCAGGAAGTCACCGCGTTTGAGCGTGAAGGTTGGGCGCAGTTCGCCGCGTTCGTTCAGCACCAGTTGCGTCGCGCCTGCCGGATGCGTCTGCCAGAGCTTGGCGATCATTTCGTTTTCGTGTTGCCAGGCGGGCACGGTCGTGCGCCAGTAACTGAAGATTGTCTCGACCTGCGCTTTTGAGCGTTGTTCGCGCGGCACGTTGGTGATGAGTTCGCGCACGTTGGCGGGCAGTGGATCGGCTGTCGCATTCGCCGCCGTCGTGAAGCTCAAACGGAATCGTCCGAGGTTGTTGTTCTGATTGTCGTCGCTGTTCCAACCACCATGGTTTTGTTTGAGATAAAAGGTCAGCAGCGTGCCGCCATCATTGCTGATTGGCTTGTCGGCGACGAAGACGGCCTTGCGCGGCAGGTTGCGCAGCACCGGCCCGGCGTCGTGGCCCCAAGCGGTATCATCGTTGCCGTCAATGGCGAATTCGATGGGGCCTTCGACGCGGCGGCGATTGCTCTTGTCGAAATACATCGGCAGGATTTCTCTTTCGGGCAAGTTGATGTCGGCAGTCGCGCGCGTGAATTTGACCTTGGTGATTTTCTTTGGATCGCTGACGGGTGCGGTTTCAACCTCGAATTCGGTCAGCGCGCCCGTGCCTAGAATCGAACGGCCCGGCCCGTTGGCGGGCAGGTTCGGATCGTTGAGCAGTTCCAGCCGGAAGGCTGTGATGTTCTGCACGTCGGTCTTGATCGTCAGCTTGACGCGGTGTTTGGTTGGCGCGTAACCCTGCTGCAAAAACGAACCGTCTTTGAGCGGAAAGTATTTCGCGCCGCCCGTCGAAATATCATCCACGGCGGGCTGCACGATCTGCCAAGTTGGTTGATCTTGTTTCGCCTTGTCTTCCCAGGCGTTCATCTGTGCCAGCCAGTCCGGCTGGGTTTCCTGCAAGCGCGCCTCGATCTCGCGGGTTTGCGAAAGGATGTTGGCGCGTTGCATTTGTTCAGGCGGCGTGTAAACGACCACATTCGATTCGTGCGAGTTGTTGAGGAAGGCGAAGAGGCGGTAATACTCTTCCTGTTTGAGCGGATCGAACTTGTGGTTGTGGCATTGCGCGCACTGAATGGTGATGCCCAGCATGCCTTTGCCGATGGCATCCATGCGGTCGAACATCGCTTCCATGCGGAACTGTTCGGGATCAACGCCGCCCTCTTCGTTAATCATCGAATTGCGCAGGAAGCCCGTGGCGACAAGCTGATCTTGCGTTGGGTTGGGCAGCAAGTCGCCCGCGATTTGTTCGATGATGAATTGGTCGTAGGGCAAATCGCGGTTGAGCGCATTGATCACCCAGTCGCGATAGAACCAGACGAAGCGCGGCTTGTCTTTTTCGTAGCCATCCGAATCGGAATAGCGCGCCGCATCCAGCCACAAGCGGCCCCAGCGTTCGCCGTAATGCGGACTCGCCAGCAAACGCTCGACCTGCTTTTCATAGGCATTCGGCGCAAGGTCGCGCACAAAAGCGTCCACTTCTTCGGGCGTCGGTGGCAAGCCGATCAAATCCAGACTCAGACGGCGCAGCAAGGTCACGCGATCTGCGGCGGGCGAGGGCGTCAAGCCTTCTTTTTCCAGGCGTGCCAACACAAAAGCATCAATGGCGTTTTTCACCGCCAACTTGTTTTTGACGGTCGGCAAGGCTGGACGGACGGGCGGCACAAAGGCCCAGTGCTGCGGCAAGTCTGAGGTCTGAGGTCTGAGGTCTGTTGTCTGTTCAGGCCAGTCTGCGCCTTCATCAATCCAGCGTTTGATGAGCGCGATCTGTTCCGGTTTCAGCGGTTCACCGCCTTTCGGCATACGCGGTTCGCCGTGTTGGCTGTCATTGACGGTAAGGCGTTTGAGCAGGCGTGAAGCCGCGCTATCGCCAGGGCTGATGACCCGCGAGGCAATTTGTTTGTTATCCAGCCGCAACTGCGCCATCTGTTTCGCCGCGCCGTGACAGCCCGCACAATGCGTTTGGAAGATGGGTTGGATGTCGCGCGCGAAATCCACTTTGGCGCTTTGTTGTCGGGCGTTGGTGGATGGCAACAACAAGCCGCAGACCAGCGCCAAAAACAGGCTGACGACTGACAGAGAGAGTTTTCGATGTCTCATTGCCGCGCTCTCAATAAAGGAAGATTTGGGAAGAGATGAATGCGGGCGGCAGTCAATTGTTTTAGGACTGTTGCTTGCCACCGTGATTGCGCGGCTAAGGTAACGCAGTTGATTGGATTAGCCAAGCTGTCGAAGTGGAGACCGAGAGGGCCCGTAGCGAAATGCGAGAACGGTTTGTAGCGGGTTTTAGGATAGAAGGTTTTGTCTGCTGAAATTGGGTCGCCACATAAAGCCCTGAAAGGGCGCAATTCAATAGCCCAGGGCAACGCCCTGGGTGACGGCAATATGGAAGGAACAAGCCCTGATAAGGGCACAATAACGACGTTTATTGCGCCCTTTCAGGGCTTGAGAACCTCTCGGCTGTTACCAGGGGCGTCGCTTCGCTTTGCCCCTGGCTATTGAATGTCGCCCCGTTGGGGCTTGGGCCCAAGTTGCCCTTCCTGTTCCTTAGCTCAATGTATTTACGCTGCCTGTGCCAATGCGCCCATCTGCATTGCTTTCGCCGCTCCATTAGCCAACAGGCCGCAGGATTTGGCGTAGCTGGTCAATTCACTGCGCAACAACTTGCGCCCGCGATTGAGCCGCGACATCACCGTGCCGATGGGGATGTTCAAAATGCGCGCGACCTCTTTGTAGGCGAACTCTTCGACATCGGCCAGCAAGATCACAGCGCGGAAGTTTTCGGGCAAACGGTTGAGCGCCTGCAACACTTCTTCGTCACTGAGATGCTGCGAGAGCGGCGCTTCATACGGCAGCGTTTCTAGCAAAAACTCTTCGCGCTCGCCCAGTGTCTGCAAGCGCCAGTTTTTGCGGCGATGATGCTGGATGACGTGAAAGAGAATCTTGAACAGCCAGGCCCGGCAATTCGTCCCAGCGGCAAAGCGGTGGAACGATTTCCAGGCTTGCAAATAGGTCTCTTGCACCACGTCTTCGGCGGCGGTTTGATTGCCCAGCGTGTGGCGTGCGGCGCGGTAAAGGTCATTCAAATGCGGTAACGCGACCGTCTCGAAATCTTCGTGGGTGAGCGTGGTAAACATAGTCGTACTCCTCGCAAAGCCCAACGGGGCTTTGCCAAATTTCTGCTTCGTCTTTGGTCTCGGCCTGCTGTTGTGCGCGTGGTTAGGCGGCAGGCTTGGCGTTTGTCACGAGTCTGAGTTGCTCCGCCAAAAAGGGCGGACAGTTTTGCAGGTGAATGTGCTGGCGTTGCAGGTTGGCAAGCAGGCTCAAGCCGGCCGCATCAGCAAATGCCAGTTCGCGTAAATCCAGCGTTGCTGCCGTCGCCGCTGCCAGGAGGGTGGCGCATTGGCTATGCAACAACTCCACCCAGGGGCCAGTCAGTCGCCCTTCCAGAATCAGCACCAAATCATCTTCTGTCGTTTTCTGTTCCGTAATCCGCAGCATCTCGCTCCCTCCTTCTCTCTACGCCCAGGGTATTGGCAAGGCTGGTGCCACGAAGGGGACAAGGTTTTGAGAAAGTGTCTAAACAGAGGGAAAGAAATATGTTTAGGCGATGTGGCTGAGTATTCATAGTCGTTCAATTCCGAGTTTGGCCGCGACATTTCGCGGGCGATGTAGCTGTAGTCTATGAAATATCGTGGGTGATTCGTGGGAGTGGCCACGCGATTTCGTGGGTGCAACCTGGGTACGCACCGCGGCTTTGCACAAACCGCTCAATTTGCATAAGTCGTTCAAGGTTTGCACAAATCGGTTAGTTACATTGCCTTATTTTGCAAGGCGATATGAGTCCCCGATTTGTGCAAAAATCCGAGTTGCACAAATCGGGGACTGTTTTCGCGCACCGCTTCCAGCGTGCAGGCGTCAAGTCAGAGTCGCTGGTTGACCGGTATAGCTTGCCAAGCCCGCACGCTGGAAGCGGTGTGTACCCGGATTTGCTGGAATAAAACCGCCAGCCAACGCCATTACAACGCCGGACAGGAAAACTACGAGGGAGGGATAGATGAGATTAAAAGAGAAAGTCGCATTGATTACTGGCAGCAGCCAAGGCATTGGCCGCGCCATCGCCGAACGCTTTGCCCGTGAGGGCGCAAGTGTCGTCATCAATTACAACCGTGGCGCGGGCGGTGCTGAAGAAGCCCTGGCCGCTATCCAGGCGGCGGGCGGGCGCGGCCTGATTGTGCAGGCCGATTTGGGCCAAGTCGCGGACATCCGCCGCCTGATCAACACCGCCGTCGAACATTTCGGACGCCTGGACATTCTGGTCAACAACGCCGGGCTGGAAACGCACGCGCCGTTTTGGGAAGTCCACGAAGACGATTACGACCGCGTGCTCAACGTCAATTTGAAGGGCGTCTTCTTTGCCACCCAGGCCTTTGTGCAACACCTGCTGCCGCACAAACGGCGCGGCAAGGTCGTCAACATCAGTTCGGTGCACGAAGAGTTGCCCTTTCCCAATTTCACCGCTTACTGCGTCAGCAAGGGCGGCGTGAAGATGCTGATGCGCAACCTGGGCGTAGAGTTGGGGCCGCTCGGCATCAACATCAACAACATTGCGCCGGGCGCGATTGAGACGCCGATCAATACCAAACTGCTCAACGATCCGGCCAAACTGGGCGCGCTGCTCGGACAGATTCCGCTGGGCCGCCTGGGACAGCCGCATGACGTGGCGAGTTTGGCGGTCTTTCTGGCTTCGGACGAGAGCGATTACGTGACCGGCTCGACCTTTTATGTGGATGGCGGGCTGACCTGGAATTATCAGGAGCAGTAAAAGCAGGGGTAGTGGGTCAATGGGGAGAGAGTCACGCCGCAGATCAACGCTGACCGACGCAGAGCAATTCAATTGGCTAACAGGACTGCTCCGCGTTTTTCCAGCGTTCATCCGCGGCCAGACCTCTCCTCTTTGAGCCACTACCAAAGCAGGAACAATGATGGCGGCAACGTTGGTCTGGGTGACGACAATTTATGCTTTGCTGGGTTTGCTTTTTGCGCCGGCGTTTGTGGCCTTTGGCGTGACGCGACTGGATGCGGCGGCACGGGGCACGGGGTTGGGCTTCCGGTTGTTGATTCTGCCTGGAGTCGCTGCCCTGTGGCCGCTGCTGTTGTGGCGTTGGTTGCAAGGTCAGCCGGAGCCACCCGTCGAAATCAACGCGCATCGCCGCTGGGATAGTACCGCGCGCGTCAGCAAGCGGTGACTGCAAGCAAGCCCTCATATTCGTTGTGTGATGGCTCCGCTGGCTGACGCGCGCGGTACTGTTGCGGCCAGACATTCTGAGGACAAGATGATTCGTTCGTTGCGACGTGCTCACAACAGAATTTTTTGGATGGCGGCAATCCTCTTGCCGCTGCTCTTGCTGAGTGCCCTGTGGGTGCGGCGGCCCTTCCCGTTGAATTCACAATTGCCTGCTAATCCCGTCGGAGAGGCCCGATGAGTCACGCCTACCAAGCCATCAGTTGGAACCGGCAGAAGCGCGTTTATGACGGCGTGCTGACCAGCGGTGTCTTCGGCTACCTGGCGTTGTTCATCGGCCTGAGCGCCTGGGCGAGTCCGCATGCGACGATTGAGACGCTGTTGATTCGCGCGTTCGGCACCGGGGCGTTGCTGCTGTTGCATCTCGTCTTAATGATCGGCCCGGCCTGTCGTTTGTGGCCGCAGTTGTTGCCGCTGCTGTACAACCGGCGGCACCTGGGTGTGACGACATTTTTGCTGGGACTGGCGCACGGCGGTTTCGCCCTCATTCAATTCCACGCGCTGGGCGATCTGAATCCGTTGGTGAGCCTGTTGGTCAGCAATACGCGCTATGACAGTTTGGCGCATTTCCCCTTTCAGCAGTTGGGACTGGTGGCGTTGCTGATCCTGTTTTTGATGGCCGCCACCAGTCACGATTTTTGGCTGAAGCAATTGAGCGCTCCAGTCTGGAAGCGGCTGCACATGCTGGTTTATCTGGCTTACGGCCTGTTGCTCGCACACGTGGCGCTGGGCGTCTTGCAGGCCGAGACGAATCTGTTGTTGGCCGTCGTGCTGACCTTCGGCTTGGCGAGCGTACTGACTTTGCACCTGGTGGCGGCGCAACGCGAACACAAGGCCGATGTCGAATTGCCTGCCGCTGCCGAGTTTGTGCCCGTTTGTACGCTGGCTGAAATTCCCGAAAAGCGCGCGCGCATCGTGACCTTGGCGGGCGAACGGGTGGCGATTTTCAAATATGACGGCCAGGTCTCGGCGCTCTCGAACGTCTGCCAGCACCAGAACGGGCCGCTGGGCGAAGGCCGTATCATTGACGGTTGCGTGACCTGCCCGTGGCACGGATTTCAGTATCTGCCCGCGACCGGCGCAGCACCCGCGCCCTTCACCGAAAAGGTGCCGACCTTTCGCGTCAAAGTCATCGGGCAACAGGTTTACGTTGATCCGCGCCCGCAAGCGCCGGGTTGTATAGCAGGCTGCCAGCCTGCTGCGGGCTGAAGGAGGCGAGCCTTGCGGGACAGCGTGAACCAGTGTCGCCCGGTGTCGCCCAGTGTCGTAAAGATCAAGTCAACAGCAGGCTGGCAGCCTGCTGTACAACCAGCAAGGACGGCCACGTGCCAGAGTTAAACCAGGATGAGTTTTATATCGGCTATTTGCCACGTGCGCCGCGCGGTGTGGCGAAGCTGTTGCGGCGTGTCGTGACCGCGCTCTTTTGCGGCGGCGTGCTCGTGGCGCTGGTGCTGGCGTTTGGGCAACAGCGGCTGCCATTGAGCGTCTTCGAGTTTCAACAATACCGCGCCTACACCGGCGTCCTGCACGCCACGCCGTATCCGGCCTTGCTGGTGCAAACCGGGAATTCGCTGACGCAATACCTGTTGGTCGCGCCGGGCAAGCACCGGGCGGAAGTCGGCGCGTTTGACGGACAGATCGTCAAGCTGCGCGCGGCGTTGATTCAGCGCGACGGGACGCAGATGCTCGAACTCGCGCCGGATTCGCTGACGGTCACGGCGGCTGCGTCCCTGCCGCTGCCAGCTAAAACCGAACTCGGCACGTTCACGCTGGTGGGCGAGATCGTAGACAGCAAGTGTTACCTGGGCGTGATGAATCCCGGCCACACCAAGCCGCACCGCGATTGCGCGGTGCGGTGCCTTAGCGGCGGCATCCCGCCTTTGTTCATCGCGCGCGATGCGCAGGGGAACGAATTAAAGCTGCTGCTGACCGATGCGCAGGGCGCGCCGGTCAATCAGGCCGTGTTGGACATGGTGGCCGAACCGTTGGAAATCACCGGGCGCGTTGTGCGTGAGGGAACGCAGTATTACTTGCAGGCCGACCCGCCGACGTACCGGCGTGTGAGATAGCCGCACCATTTACTGCCAATCGCACGCTCTCTGGTTTAGACTCCGCCGCGATGAAAACGACCTTTCCATTGCCGCAAGTGCTCGCCTTCCGGCTAGCGCGACACCACCTGACTGATGCCGCGTCTGCCGAATTGACCGGCGTGTGCCGCGACATCGGCGGCTTGCAAGCGCAAATCAACAGCGCCGCGCGTCTGGCCGCCTGGGCGCGCGTGCCGGGGTTGACCCAAACAGAAATCCAAACGGCGCTCTATCAGCAACGCGCGCTGGTCAGGACTTCGTGCATGCGGCAAACCCTGCACCTGATTACGGCGGCGGATTTCGCGCTATACATCAATGCCTTGCGACAAAGCCGGGTGACCGCATTGTTGCGCGTGGCCGCCAAGTTCGGCGTGACGCGCCAGCATGCCGATGCATTGAATGCCTGTTTTCTGGCTGCGCTCAGTGGCGGGCCTTTGCCACGGCGCGCGCTGCTCGAACGCATTCAACCGTTGGTCGGCCAAGAGGTGCGCGCGTGGATGAACGTGGTCTGGGGCATTCAGGTCTTTCGTCTGGCGCTGGTCGAAGGGTTGATTTGTTACGGCCCTGACCAGGGGGCCGAGGGTACTTATGTGCGCGTGGATCAATGGTTGCCCGCGCAACTTGCGCTTGAACCCGCCGCCGCCTTGGCGGAGTTATTGCGCCGCTACCTGCGGACTTATGGCCCGGCCACGCCCAAAGATTTCGCCAAATGGACGGGCAATCCGATGCCGGAAATCAAAGCGGCCTGGGCGGCAGTGCAGGACGAATTGGTCGAGGTCTCAATGGCCGGCACGCCCGGCTGGTTGTTGCGCGATGATTTGCCCGCGTTGCAGCGCAGTGCGCCGGTGGCGGCGCACCTGCGCTTGCTGCCGAGTTTCGATCCCTGGGTGTTGGGACACGCCGATAAAAATCAGTTGGTGGACGCACAACATTACAAACGCATCTTTCGCAGCGCCGCTTGGGTCTCGCCCGTCGTGTTGCTGAATGGCCGCGCCGCTGGCGTGTGGTCGCACCGGCGGCAGGGTAAAAGGTTGTTGGTAGAAATCGAGCCGTTCGAGAAATTCAGCAAACCTGTCCGCAAATTGATTGAAGCCGAAGCCGCGCGGCTGGGCGCATTTCTTGGAGCAGAAGCAGCCGTGCACTAATGGAAGTTTTCGAGCAGCATAATGCTGCTGGCGAAAAGATCGTTGGAAGCGAACAGAATTTGGCGGCCCGTCGGCGCAACGGCCAGGCCGGCGGTGAGCCAGGCCGGTTGTTTGTCAATCGTGGCAATGGTTCTGACGCGCCGGGTAGTGAAATCGAAGTGCCGCACCTGATAGGGAAACTGATCGTTGTGCGCGACGAAATAAAGCCCGCTGCGATTAATTGTCCAATAACGCCAGTAACCGGCTTCGGCCAATTCCGGCACCGCCTCTTCATTCGTCCCTTCGGTGCTGACGCGCCACAGCCCGGAGATGCCGCGCCCTTTCAAATAATAAACAGACTTGCCATCGGGAGCTTCAAACGCCTCCATGCCGCCTTGCTGCGTAAGCTGTTGCGCGGGGCCGCCCGCCACGGGCATTTTCCAAAGCTGCAATTTGCCGGAGCGATTCGAACAGAAATACAGCCAGCGGCCATCATGCGACCAACTGGGAATCACGTCGTGCGAACTATCAGTGGTCACGCGGCGGGGCGCGCCGCCCGTGGAGTTGATGATGAACAGGTCGCCGCTGCTTTCGGGCCGCGCGTCAAAGGCGATTTGCTGGCCGTCGGGCGACCAGTGTGGCGATCCGGTGGCCAAGCCGTTGAAGTGCGTTAACTGGACGGGATTGCTGCCATCGCTTTGGCACACCCAGATTTCATCGTGGCCAGAGCGGCCCGATGAGAAAACGAGGCGTTGGCCGTCGGGCGAAAATTCGGGACTGTGATCGGGGTGGCTGGAGCTGATGAATTTGCGCAACGCCGGGTTGGGTTGATCCAAATCCAAGCGCCACAGATTGGCGTCTTCGAGCGAGTCAACGAAGCCGAGTGTGCCGCCGCCCGTCGCGCCATTGGCGGCAAAGGCCGGATGCGTGGCTTTGCGGCCTGCTGCTTCCAGCAAGACGGGCGGGTTGCCGTTGACGGGTACGCGCCAGAGGCTGTTGCTGCCTTCGCGATAGGCGGCGCAAATCAGCGCTTGCCCGTCCGCCAGCCAGGCCAACCCGTGAATGGGCGCGGCCAGTTTGGTCAATGGGCGCGGCTGGCTGCCATCGGGATTAGCGAGGAAGACTTCGCTGTTGACGCGATTCAACGTGCGTTTGAAGGCCAGTTGCTTGCCATCCGGCGCAAAGCGCGGATCGTCATCCCCGCTCAGCGCGGGCGGATTGGTCAGCGTGTGGCGTTCGCCGGTTTCGAGATTGATCTGCACCAGCGCCGCGCTCTCTTTGTCAGAGGTCGCAATCGCGTCGGGCACGACCAACGCCTTGCCATCGGGCGTCCAGGTGAGTCCGACCCAAGTGGTTTGCAGGTCGGCGATCTTGCGTTCGGTGCCGCCCAGCGCGGGCAGGATCAACACCTCGCTGCCTTGGCCGCGCGCGCGCAGGAAGGCGATGGTTTTGCCGTCGGGCGACCAGGCCGGGCTGTATTCATCGTGCGGATTATTGGTCAGCCGCAACGGCTGGCCTGCGCCGACGAGTTTTACATAAATGTCCATCCCTTCGGCTTCTTCAGGCCGCCAGGCATACGCGATTTGTCGCCCGTCGGGCGAAAACGTAGGCGTGTCTTCACGGCCCGCCAGTCCGGTCAAAGGGGCAAACTTGGCTGTCGTGGCATTGGTTGCCGCCGCGTTGGGCCGATTCAGCCAGAAATAAAGTCCGGCGGCGAGAGCGATCAACCCGGCGGCAACGAAGCCTGCGCGCCGTTGCCAGCTTCCCGGTTGCGGGGACGCGGCAGCCGGTAGTGTGGCAACAGGCTTGGTTGCTAGGGCTACGGATGTTGACTTGCTGGCGGTTGAGGTTTCGTTGATGACGACGCGCGAAAGCGTGTGCCGTTCGAGCACCAGCGGTTCGTCCTCTACAAGCCCGGACAGCAGCGTTGGATGTTGTTCACTGACTTGCGCCGTGAAGCGGTAGCCGCGCCCGGGGATGGTGACGATGAATTGCGGGTTATCCTTTTCGTCGCCCAGCACGCGGCGCAGCGTGTAAATGTAATGCGTCAGGTTCGACTCTTCGACGTAGGTATCCGGCCAGAGCCGCCGCATCAATTCTTCCTTTTCCAGCACCTGCCCGTTGTTTTCGACCAGCACCAAGAGCATGTCATAGGCCTTTTTTTTGAGCGGCACGACCTCGCCGTCGCGCAGCAAGAGCCGGTTCGCCACATCCAGGCGGAACGGGCCGAACTCGTAAAAGTGATTGTGAGGCTTGGACATACGCCGAATTCAGAAACGATTCAGAAGTGCTTCAGACCAAAAACGAGCACAAATTCAGCGCGCGTTCAGGACGAGTTGCGGGGGGAATGGCCTATGGTCTCGCTCGAACCTGACGGGGCCGATCTGCTGGTGCCGAAATGAACGGGAGATACTGCTGGAAAACGCCGCGCAGTGTAGCACGGTGCCACGCAATGGAACAGAACACGGGGTGTGGATGAGCAAACGGACGGAGATCACCATTGAACAACACGAAATCACCATTGTCAGAAGCGGGCAGCACCGGCTCTTGCCGGCCGAGCCGCAACGCGCATGGTGTCCGGTCTGCAAAGAGGAAGTCGTCATGCTCACGGCAGAAACGGCGGCGCAGGTGCGTGGCGTCAGCCGCCGCGAAGTTTATCGCCGCCTCGAGCGCGGCGCCTTGCATTTCAACGAAACGGCTGAAGGCGTGGTGCAGGTCTGTCTGACCAGCTTGCGCGCCCTGAACGAGTAAAAAGGAGAAAGTTAATGAGCAATCGAATGCCGCGAAAAATTTGGTTCTTCACCTTGGCCTTGACGGGGTTGCTCTGCGCCCATCGTCCCGACACCGCTTGGTCGAAGCCTGTTACGTCAGCGTTTAATATCACGCCCTTTCTCAGTTGTATTGATGTCAACGACACAACCGGTGCAATTACGGCCTATTTTGGTTACGAAAGCTTCGAGAGCGCTGAGGTGACAATACTGGTCGGGGGAGAGAACCGCTTCCTGCCCCCTCCTAGCAACCGTCAGCAACCGGCGGTGTTTTATCCCGGCTTACACGAGCGGGCCTTTCGCATCACCTATCCGGTCAGCAACCTTGTCTGGCTTTTCAATGGCTTTGGAGTCACGGTAACACCAGGTTCACCACGCTGTACGCCCCCACCAGTGGTTGCCGACATCGTGCCTTTCGTTGAAAGCGTGACGGTGAGTGACGCGACCGCCACGGCAACCTTTGGCTATCAAAACGCCGCCAGTAACACGATCACCATTGCCGCAGGCAGCCCGCACAACCGCCTGTCGCGGACAGCGAACCAGAACCAGCCCACGCAATTTTTGCCCGGTTTGCAGCGCAATGTTTTTACCACGACCTTTCCCGCCAGCGAGGCGCTGTACTGGATGGTGCAAGGTTTGCCCGCGTTGGCGGTGCCGGGCACGTGCCCGACCATCACGGTGCGGGTGCGCTAACGACCATACCTGAGCAAGCCGTCTTTCGCTTACTAACTTATAGCGGTTTGCAGATAGGTGCGACCTGCGGCAACCCATACCCAACGTAGGGGGCAGACCTGCGTGTCTGCCCCGGTGTCATCAGACGGAACCGAAGGCTACAAATGCCACCGGGGCAGACACGCAGGTCTGCCCCTACGTTGGGTCGTACCCATCTGCAAACCGCTATAAGGAGTTTTCCATGTCGCTTCGGCGACGCCCTGAAAGGGAGGAGAGAACAATGACACAAAGGCTCACCCTGCGGTTGAGATTAGCCGCACTCTGTCTCGTTGCGTTGCCAAGCGCTTTGAATTGGTACTCGACTTCGTCGGGACTAGCCGCCGCCAAACCTGCTATCCAGCAGCAGGCGGCCAGTTTCAGCGGTCAACTGACCACCCAGCACGACACCTGGAACCGCATGACGACCATCAATGTCTTCAGCGGCCAGCAGGTGTTTTTTGAAGTTACGCACCTCCGCATTGTGACGAGCGGGCCATATACGATCGACGTCAATGCGACGGGGTTTACGCCCACCATCAATGTTTACGGCGGCACGTTCTTTCCCGCGACGCCGCAGGTGAATTTCTGGGACAACGGCGTCATCGGCAATGGCTATCAAGTGTTCCTCGCGGGTGGTCAGCAATTCGACATCGTCATCAGCACGAACCTGGCGGGCGAGACCGGCACATACAGCGCCGCGATCAGCGGCCCTGGCCCGCTCACGGTTGATCCGCCGCCGCCCCTGGGCATTCTCAACAATCCGCTCGATGCCACCCTTCAGCCCGGCCAAAGCACGACCTTGCGCGTGGCGACGCAAGGCCGCGCGCCAAAAGCGTATCAATGGTTTCAAGGCCAGAGTGGCGACACCGCGCAACTCAGCGCGGGCGCGACCGGCACCAGTTTCACGACACCGGCGTTGTTTGCCGACACCTCGTATTGGGTGCGGGTGAGCGACAGCGCAACCAGCGTGGATTCCGGCACAGCGACGGTGTTTGTCACCACTGGGCCGATCACGTCCGGCGGGGTGTTGACGGCGTGTGATGACCGCCTCGGAGCGAACGGGCAGGGTGTGCCGTTCAAGCTGTTTCGCTTTCGCGTCTCGACGGCGGGCAGCTATCGCTTCCAACTCAACACCAGCGGGTTCAATGGTCAATTGCTGCTGTATCAGGGCGCGTTTTTGCCGGCCAACACCAACGTGAATTTCTTCGGCAGCTCAGCGGTAGGAACGTCGGTGAGTCTGACAAGTTCATTGCTGGCCGATGGCAATTTGATGCATCTGGTGATCATTCCCCAAAGCGCCGCCAATCTCGGTACGTTTACGGTCACAGCCACCAATGGCCCGGCGCTCATCACCAAACTGCCCGCGCCTGAAATCACGATGCAACCGCTGAGCGCCAACGTCACGCGCGGCCAGACGCCGGTGTTGAGCGTGGGCACGAATAGTTTGAATGTCAGTTATCAATGGTTCAGCGGCACTTGCCAAAGCCGCACGAAAATCGCGGGCGCAACCGGCGCGAGTTTCACGCCGCCGCCGCTCACCAGAGATCAAAGCTATTTCGTGCGGCTCGAAAATCCTGGTGGCTATCTGAACAGCTCGATTGCCACGTTGACCGTGGCGCCGTTCGCGGGGAACTTCAACGCCAATCCGATTGCACAAGGACAACCGCTCAACGTGTCAGCGCCTGGTGTCTTGAGCAATGCGACGGGGCCGGATGGCCGCCCGTTGAACGCTTTCAAAGACGCGAACCCGGCGCACGGCACAGTGACCTTCAACCTCAACGGCTCGTTCAGCTATCAACCCGCGTTGAATTACGTCGGGCCGGACAGCTTCACCTTTCACGTGTCCGATGGCGTGCGGTCTTCAGCCTCGGCGACAGTGAACATCACCGTGATGCCGACCTTTGCCAATGGCACGCCCAACACGATTCCCGCGCAAGGTCAGGCGAATATCTATCCTTCGACGATTACCGTCAGCGGCCTGATGGGCAACATCACCAAACTCATCGTCACGCTCAATCCGTTGCGCCACGAGAACGAAGGCGATCTGGACATCCTGCTGGTCGGGCCGCAAGGACAAGCGTTGGTCTTGCTGTCAGACGCCAACGGCGACCCGGATAACCCGTTCGTCTTTGACCGCAGCACCACCTTTGACGACGCCGCGACCGACACGATCTTTGACGGGCGGGCATTGTTCGACGGCACGTATCGGCCCGTGAATTATGGCAGCGGCGACAGCTTCCCCGCGCCCGCGCCCGCGTCCTTTCAATCGCCTGCACCCGCAGGCACGGCGACGCTGGCCTCGGTGTTCAACGGCACTGACCCGAACGGCGTGTGGAAATTATTCGTCTTCGACGATCAGGGTTTCAACAGCGGCTCGTTGGGCGGCTGGTCGCTGACCATCGGCACGGGCGCAGCCTGTCCGCAATTCACCGTCATCCCGCCCACCTTGCCCGACGTGCAGATCAACACGCCGTTTACGGCGACGACGCTCACGGCCAGCGGCGGCACGGGCGTCTATACCTTTCAAATCACGGCGGGCGCGCTGCCACAGGGAATGAACTTCACTGCGGCGGGCGTCTTGAGCGGCACGCCAACACAGGCTGGGCTGTTTCCTTTCACGGTGACGGCGAAGGATCAAAACAACTGCACGTGGCAGCGGGCCTACACGCTGAATGTGACGTGTCCGGTGCTGACGACGAGCGTGCGCTGAGAAGCCGTTCGTCGAAGCTGCGGGCTTTGTTATGCCTGCGCAACCTTGGGGAACCAATTTGAGGAGCAAAATGATGAATCGCATTCTTCTTCGTCTCAGTTTGACGACACTGTTGCTGGCAACGGCGACGCTTGGCAGTTCGTGGTTTAACCGGCACGGCGCAGCGGCGCGCACAAACTGCGCGGCGTTGGCGTTTGACACAGTGGCGCTGCCCGCCGGCACGATCAACCAGCCCTACAGCGCCGCGCTCGAGAGCAGCGGCGGCGTCGGGCCGTACCAGTTCACCAAGCTCACGGGCACACTGCCCAACGGCGTCACGCTGAATGTGAACGGCACGTTCAGCGGCACGCCTATACAACCGGGCACGTTCAACCTGACCGTGCAAACGCAGGACGCGAATGGTTGCAGCGGCGCACAGGATTTCAGCTTGCAGGTCAATTGTCAGACGATTACCGTCAGCGCGCCCGCCAACAATGCGGGCCTGGTGAATGCGCCCTTCAGCGCGCAGTTCACGCAAAGCGGCGGCAGCGGGACGACGACGTTTAACACCACCAGCAACCTGCCCAACGGCCTCACGCTCGCGCCGAGCGGCACGGTGAGCGGCACGCCCACACAAGCCGGCAGCTTTCCGCTCACCGTCAAAGCGACCGCTGCGAACGGCTGCCTGGGCACGGCGAATTACACGTTGACGATCAATCCGTGTCCGGCGAGCTTCACCGTCAACAGTCTGGACGACACGCCCGACGCCGCGCCGGGCAATGGCGCCTGCGCCGATGCCAACGGCCAATGCACGCTGCGCGCGGCGTTGCTGGAGGCGAATGCCATTCCGGCCTGTGCGCCGCTGACGATCAATTTCAGCGTGACGGGCGCCATCAATCCGGCGACGGCGCTGCCCGCACTCGATCATCCGAACCTGACTATCAGCGGGCCGGGCGCGCAGGTGTTGAGCATCGCGCGGCCCGGCAATGCGCCGAATTTCCGCCTCTTCTTCATCAATGGCGGCAAGACCGTGACGCTCAGCGGGCTGACCATCGCGGGCGGCTTTGACAACAATGGCGGCGGTTTGCGCAACGAGGGCGCATTGACGCTGCGCCGCGTCGTCATTCGCGGCAATGGCGCGTTTGAGAACGGCGGCGGCATTCGCAACGGCGGCACGTTGACGCTGACTGATTCGACGCTGGCGCATAACAGCGCGACGGGCGCGTTCAACGAAGGCGGCGGCCTTTACAACGCCGGCACGGCGACGGTCAGCAACACGACCATCGAAGCCAATGCGGCGCTTTCCGGCGGCGGCGCGCTCACCACGCCTGATAGCGCGCTCACGCTCACCAACGTGACCATCGCCGGCAACACGGCTAACACCGGCGGGGGCTTGCGCAATACGGGCGGCGCGGCGGCCACCACGCTGCGCAACACCATCGTTGCGGCGAACGCCAACAACGCGACCGTGCCCGACGTGGCGGGCGCGTTTACTTCGGCAGGCAATAACTTGATCGGCAACGCCGGCACGGCAACGGGCTTCAACGCGGCGGGCGATCAGACTGGCACGGGCGCGGCGCTGCGCGATCCGCTGCTCGCGCCGTTGGGCGATTACGGCGGGACGACGCCGGCGCGCACGCTGCTGCCCGGTTCGCCAGCCATCAATGCGGGCACGGTGAGCGGCGCGCCCGCGAACGACCAGCGCAACGTCGCGCGTCCGCAAAACGGCGCGGTGGACATCGGCGCGGTCGAAGCCAGTTTCGCGCTCGCGGCCACCGGCGGCACGCCGCAAAGCGCCCTGCTCAGCACGCCTTTCGCTGCCCCCTTGCAAGCGACGCTGACCGAAAACGGTTTCCCCCTGAGCGGCGTCACGCTGACCTTCAGTGCGCCGGGCAGCGGGCCTAGCGCGACATTTCCTAATGGCAACACCGCGACGACCAACGCCAGCGGCCAGGCTGGGGTGAGCGTCACGGCCAACCAACTGCTGGGCAGTTATGCCGTGCAAGCCGCCGCCGCCGGAGTCGCGTCCGCCAATTTCAATCTGACGAACTTTTGTCCCCTCATCACACTCGCGCCCGCAATCTTACCCAACGCCGTCATCAATACGGCCTATCCGCCCACGCTCAGCGCGACGCCCGCGCTGGCTTATACCTTCGCCGTCACCAGCGGTCTCTTGCCAGCGGGCCTGGTGCTTAACGCGAATGGCTCGTTCAGCGGTGTGCCCGCGCAGGGCGGGGTGTTCAGTTTCCGGGTGACGGCGACGGCTTTTGGGGTGTGCGGCGGGTTTCGCGATTACGTGTTGCTGGTGGAGTGTCCGGCCCTCACGCTGGCGCCGGCGAGTTTGCCGGGTGGGGTGGTGGGCGCGGCTTACAATCAAACTGTGAGCGCGTTGCCCGCCGGAGCGTACAGCTACGGCGTGACGGGCGGGGCGTTGCCGGCGGGTTTGGCGTTGAATGCGGCGACGGGCGTCATCAGCGGTGTGCCCAGTACGGGCGGCACGTTCAGCTTCCGCGTGGCGGCGACGGCGGGGAGTTGCAGCGGTGTGCGCGATTACACGGTCGTGATTGGTTGTACCGGGCTGAGCTTCACGCCGCCGCCTTTGGCGGCGGGCACGGCGGGCACGGCGTATGCGCAAACCATCGGCGTGTCGCCCGCAGGCAGCTATAACTTCGCGCTGGTGGCGGGCAGCTTGCCGAGCGGTTTGACGCTCAACGCGACGACGGGCGTGCTGAGCGGCTGGCCGAGTCTGACCGGCAGCTACAACTTCACGCTCAAGGTTACGGCGACGAACGGCTGCTTCGCCACGCAGGATTACACGCTGACGATCAACTGTCCGAGCATCGCGCTCGCGGCGCTGCCACCGCCCGCGTTGAATACGCCGTATAACCAAACGCTCGCGGCGACGCCGGCGGGCGGCAATTACAGCTACGCCGTGACGAGCGGCGCGCTGCCAGCGGGGCTTGTAGTCAATTCAGCTACAGGTATAGTTAATGGAACTCCAACTGTAGCTGGCACGTTCAACTTCACCATCACGGCGACGGGCTTTGGGAATTGCACGGGCAGCCGCGTGTACAGCGGCACGCTGGCAGGCGGCACCTGTCCGGCGATCACGCTGTCGGATTTGCCAAGCGGCGCGCCGGGGCAGCTTTACAGCCAGGTCGTGACGGGCACGCCGAGCGCGACGTATGCATACACCGTGACGGCGGGCAGCGTGCCGCCGGGGCTGACGTTCATCGCGGCGGGCGGCTTGTTGTACGGTTACCCGATGGCGGCGGGCACGTACAACTTCACG
>JACPYM010000019.1 GCA_016196035.1 Acidobacteriota bacterium
AGCATCCAACAAATCTCACATGAAAGGCGAACTAAGCCTGTATTCAAGGGTTGGCTAAATCTTATTGCACCTTGGCAATCGCATAGCATCTGGGTAGTCTGAAGCACACCATTCAGCGAGGTGTGCCATGCCACAACCCAGCCAAGCCGAACTGTTTGCTCGTGCGTTTCAATCCCAAGTCGCGCGCAATCCGGGTGCGGCGTGCTTGACCTTGCCGATTCTGCGCGAACTGGGCGTTGCGGCAGCCGTGAATGCGTCTTGTGCCAGCGCCCACGACGTTGCCCATGGGGTGGTCGTCAACACCCTGGCCCTGAATCGTTTGCAAGCCCCACGCCCGCTTTATAAAGTCGAAGCGTGGCTGGAATCCACCGCGCTGGGTCAAGCACTCGGCCTTCAACCCGAACAAGCACACGACACGCGCTTGGGCGAAACGCTGGATGCCATCTATCCACACTACCTCACGATTTGGCAAACGATCATTCAGACCGCAGTGCGGCGCTATCGCTTGCCCCTCGACTGGCTTCACTACGACATCACGTCAGTGTATTTCGAGGGACTGTACACTGAAAGCGAAGTCGTGAAATTTGGTTACAGTCGTGACCAACGCCCGGACAGCAAGCAAATCAATCTCGGACTCAATATCACGCGTAACGGTTTGCCGCTGGCGTTTCGCGTGCTCGTGGGCAACACCGCCGACCGTACGACGCCACGGCAGAACTGCGAAGCGGTGCGTGCGTTGCTCACCGAGACTCAACGCAGCGAAGCGACGATCGTGCATGACCGAGCGATGGGTACGCCGGAAACGCTCGTGTGGTATGGTCAGCATCAGCAAAAGTTTATCACGCCGATGACAACCGATGGCGACCTGCAAATCCTGTTGGATCGCGTGCCGGCGGATGAATTGATGAGCCACCCGCTGAATTACCACCCGGCACGTGCGACGACTACACCGGAACCCATGTATTACGGGGTGTGGCGTGAACACACCTTCACACACGACGAGCAAAGCGTCCAGACCCGCGTCCTCGTCGTCCAAAGTGTCAGTAAAGCACGCTTGGATGCCCAGAAGCGCAGCGAAGCCTTGCAGAAACTCCAGAAGCGATTGGAGGGCATTCAACGGCATCTGAATCAGCGCAAATACAAGCGGCGCGATTACACGCTCGAACAAATTCATCTCGCCCACCGGGGCAACCCTGCACGACACCTGCTCGACATCGAATTGAACGGTGAGGATGGCGCGTTAGCCCTGAAGTATCAAGTCAACGCCGAGCAGCTGGCGCAGGCAAAGGCGCGCGATGGGCGCTATCCGCTTGTGACCAATCGCTGGGACTTGGACGCTGACCAAGTGCTGGCGCGGATGAAAGAACAGGATGTTGCCGAGAAACGCTTTGCGATTCTCAAAGGTCCGCTCCAAGTCCATCCACTCTGGTTGCACAAAGACGAACGCTTGGTGAGTCTCGTAGTGGTCGTGATGATTGCGTTGTTAGTGTACTGCTTGCTCGAACACTTGGTGCGGCAAGCGCAACGGCATCTGACCGGACGCGCCCTGCTAGAACTGTTCGCGAACTACACGGTGGTCTTGGTCAGTTTTTCGGATGGCAGTCAGATGTGGACGTATCCCGAACTGGCGCCACCCCAATCGCAATTGCTGACTGACTTGGGCTTGCCGTTGCCTGAATCAACCTTGATGCTATCGTGAGCTCAATAGAATTTCATCAACCCTTGAAAACAGGCTCAGAAAACCAAAGCAAAGAGTTTCTAGACGCAACACTGTATCCAAACCCAAAGCCACAGAACATCCCCACATTGTCCGCATAAAAGGGGTGAGTGGCGGACGACCTGTGATCAAAGGCACGCGTATCTCCGTGCGCGATATTGCAATGTTGTACAAGCGTGGCGAAACGGTAGGCGAAATATTGCAGACCTATCGCCGTCTGAAACCTGCCGCTGTCTACGATGCGATCAGTTACTATCACGATCACCAGTCCGCAATTGAGCAAGAGATTCGCGAGAATCGAATCGAGTTCGTGCTCGCGCAAAACGCTGCCACAATGGACGCGCGTGGTCGCATCACCTTTGAGAAAAAGAGACG